>JAGRNP010000162.1 GCA_020440705.1 bacterium
GGAGACACCCCGGCCATCCCCGCCGCGGCGGGGCGCCGGGTCGTGAGCCCGGAAAGCGACTCACTTCACGAGCACCATCTTGCGCGTGTCCCGCGCGGCGCCGGCCGTCAGGCGGGCGAAGTACGTCCCGGCCGCCACCGGCCGGCCGCCGGCATCACAGCCGTCCCAGGCGATCTCGTGCCGTCCGGCTTCGCGCACGCCGGCGGCCAGGGTGCGCACCCGCCGCCCGTCCAGGCCGTAGACCGCGATCTCGACCGGACCCCGCCGGGGGAGGTCGAAGACGAGGGTCGTGCGCGGGTTGAACGGGTTGGGGAAGTTCCCGGCAAACCCGGCGGCTGCGGGAACCGGGTCGCCGCCGTCCGGCGCCGCGAGGTCCAGCGCGACGTCACGGTTGCCGGTGTCGCGCGCGGTCAGACGCAGGTCGAGATCGGGCAGGGAGACCGGGGCGGTCAGGCGCAGGAGCTCGCCGGTGCCCCGGAACCCGGCGCCGGCGCCGAACACGGCCAGGCCGACGTCGAGGCCCGCCGCCGGCGTGTCGCGCAGGAAGGTCGGTGCCGCCTGGGCCGCCACCAGCGGGCCGGGCGTCACCGCCACCGTGCAGCCCGCGGGCACCGCGGCCTGCAGGCGCAGGCCCTGGAAGTCGCCCGCCGCGACCACGTCGAGGGCGAGGGCGCGGTCCGAGACGCGGCGCCACGCGAACCGCGGCAGGCCGGCGGCGGCCTTCGCCCCCGGCGTGACGACGGTGTAGTTCAGCGCGAAGACCATCATGTCCTCGAAGCCCACCTCGGCGTCGACGCCGGGTTCGGGAATGCCGCGGGGGCTGCGCGTGTCGGTCGGGCCCACGTTGCACTCCGGCAGGTAGGCGGCGGCGGTGTCGGCCAGGCCGTAGGTGGTGCCCAGCAGGGTGATGTCGTGGATGATGTCGACGCTGCCGTCGTAGCCCGCGGCGCCGGCCACGTCGCCCAGCCAGTAGTTGGTGGCGCGGCCGGTGCTCGTCGGCCCGGCCGGTCCGGTCTGCAGCACCATGTCGGTGACGAAGCCCGCCACGTAGCGGATGGCCCGCGGCGTCACCGCCCAGTCGGCGGCCGTGCCCGTGGTGTCGAACACCGCGTCGCCGGCGAGGTGGTCGGCCGGGTAGGCGGGGGCGGCGGTGGCGTAGGCCGGATAGTCGTCCCACGTGGCCGTGCGGAAGACCACCTGCCACGGGTTCGCGTCGCTGGCCGCGGCGTCGGTCCAGGCCAGGTGGATCTTCTCGTGGCCCGGCAGCACCGTCAGATCCTGCAGGGCCGTCGGGGGCGTGTTGTCCGCGGTGATCCCGTCGCTGCCCGTGCCGACGTTGCCGCCGGAGTCGGTCGCGGTCACGGTGACGGTGATCGTCCCGTCGGCCGGCGTGCAGGTCGCCGCCGCCACGTTCCAGGTGGCCACCGGTGCGGTCCAGTCGTCGGGCGCCGCGTCGGCCGCTCCCCCCAGGCCGCTCAGGTCCGCCGTGATGCCCGACGCCCCGAAGCCGGGATCCTCGTCGGTCACGGTGGCCGTCACCACGAGGGCGTCCCCGTCCTTCACGAAGTCGTCGGTGTGGGGCAGGGTGGAGTTGGCGATGGCCACGCCCGCCACCACCGGCGCGCCGATGTCGACCAGGACCACGGCGTCCAGGGCGGTCACGCCCGTCACGTCGAGGTTGTCCGGATCGCGCAGCGCGGACAGGGTCAGGTCGAGGGCCGTCTCGCCCGCCTGGCCGCCCACGCCCGTCAGCGTGACCTTGCCCAGTTCCCCGCTCGCGATGCCCGGATCGGCGCCGCCGATGGCCGCATCGACCCGCGCCTGCCCGCTGCCCAGCGGGACGACGAAGAAGGTCGCCGCCCCGGCGAAGGGGCCGTTGTCCGGCCGGGCGAACGTCGGCGTGACGAGGGCCGGGTCCCAGGCGACGACGATGGAGTAGCCGGCGACGTTGGCCGAGCCCCCGCCCGTGTAGGACCACACGAGGTCGACGGCGGGCGTGGCGGCGGTCAGGGAAACGGTGTCGGGGACGCACACGATGTCGGCCCGGGTCGGCACGGCACCGACCAGCAGCAGGGCGAACAGGATGGTGGGGAGCGCGTGGCGGAACTTCGTCATGACGGGAACTCCTCGCAGCAATCGGGCCGTCCAGGGAACGGACCCGGATGACGCGGCCGCCGGCACCGGCGGTCGGGGCGAGAAGTGCGACGCAGGGGACGTCGGTGTGTGGCGTGTGGGCAAGGAGCCCCGGCGTGGGGCGGATGTCTCGGCCGCGGCTGTGGGCGGGAGCCGGCGGCCGGCGGACCGGATGGGTCCGCCCGGAAATGTCCCCCTCGGGACCGGGCCGCCGCCGCCCCGCGGGGTGCGGCCGCACCGGTCCGTCTGGAGTCATCTTACGGCGGCGGCAGGGAGGCAGCAACACCGATTCGGCGGCACGGTCGCGGCAGTCCGCCGCCGGCGGCTTGACGCCGCCCGGCATCTCTGTTTTCCTGCTCCCGACGACGCCTCCGCCCGCTTCCCGAAGGGACCGACCCGTGGCCACCGCACCGACCCCGTACAAGGGCATCATCCTGGCCGGCGGCACCGGCAGCCGCCTGCATCCGCTCACCCTGACGGTGAGCAAGCAGCTGATGCCGGTGTACGACAAGCCGATGATCTACTACCCGCTGAGCACCCTGATGCTCGCCGGAATCCGCGACATCTGCCTCATCACCACGCCCCAGGACCAGCCGGCTTTCCGCAAGCTCCTCGGCGACGGCGCCGGCTGGGGTCTGAACCTGGAGTACGTCGTGCAGCCCACGCCGGACGGGCTGGCCCAGGCCTTCGTCCTGGCCGAGGAGTTCCTCGCCGGCAGCCCGGCCTGCCTGATCCTCGGCGACAACATCTTCTACGCCCAGGGCCTCTCGCGGAAGCTGCAGGCCACGGCCCAGCGCGAGACCGGCGGCACCATCTTCGCCTACGTGGTCCAGGACCCGCACCGCTACGGCGTGGTCGAGGTGGGCCCCGACGGCCGGGCGATCTCGGTGGAGGAGAAGCCGGCCCGGCCGAAATCGAACTACGCGGCGACGGGCCTGTACTTCTTCGACCGCGACGTGGTGGCGATCGCGCGGTCGATCCGCAAGTCGGCCCGCGGCGAGTACGAGATCGCCGACGTCATCACCGCCTACCTCGAGCGCGGCGACCTGAACGTGGAGATCCTCGGCCGCGGCGCGGCCTGGCTCGACACCGGCACGCACCAGTCGCTGCTCGACGCCGGGCAGTTCATCCGCGTCATCGAGGAGCGCCAGAGCCTGAAGATCGCCTGCCCCGAGGAGATCGCCTGGCGCATGGGCTTCATCGACGACGCGCGCCTGGCCGCCCTGGCGGCGCCCCTGCGCAACAGCGGCTACGGCGACTACCTCCTGCACCTGCTCGAGGGCGGACGATGAACGTCGTGATCACCGACATCCCGGATGTCCTCGTCTTCGAGCCGCAGGTCTTCGGCGACCACCGGGGCTACTTCCTGGAAACCTGGCGCGCCGACACCTACGCCGCCGCGGGCATCGATCTGCCCTTCGTG
Source organism: bacterium (assembly GCA_020440705.1). Lineage (NCBI taxonomy): Bacteria > bacterium. The sequence continues at coordinate 3,557 of JAGRNP010000162.1, forward strand.
CAGGACAACCAGAGCAGTTCCGGCCGCGGCGTGCTGCGCGGGCTGCACTACCAGATCCGCCGGCCCCAGGGCAAGCTGGTGCGGGTGCTCAGCGGCCGCGTCTTCGACGTGGCGGTCGACCTGCGTCGGGCCAGCCCGACCTTCGGGCGCTGGACGGGTGTCGAACTCTCGGCGGAGAACCACCGCCAGTTCTGGGTGCCGCCCGGCTTCGGCCACGGCTTCTACGTGCTGAGCGACGGGGCCGAGTTCGCCTACAAGTGCACCGACTACTACGCGCCGGAGCACGAGCGGGTCATCCGCTGGGACGATCCGGCCATCGGCATCGCCTGGCCGCTGGTCGCCGGGGTCTCGACGGTGCTTTCGGACAAGGACCGCGGCGGCGTGGACTTCGCCGCGGCCGAGGTGTTCCCGTGATCGGGCGGCCGGGGCGGCCCGGCGGCGCGCCCGCGTTCCGCATCGGGCAGGGCTGGGACCGGCATCGCCTCGCGGCGGGACGGCCCTGCGTTCTGGGCGGCGTGGCCTTCCCGGAAAGCCCGGTGGGCCCCGAGGCCCATTCGGACGGCGACGTGGTGGCCCACGCCGTGGCCGACGCGCTGCTGGGGGCCCTGGCCCTGGGCGACATCGGGCGGCATTTCCCGGACACGGACCCCAGGTGGGCGGGCGCCGACAGCCTCGCCCTGCTGGCGCGGGTGCGGAAGCTGGTGTCGGCGCAGGGCTACGACGTGGTCAACGTGGACTGCACGGTCATCGCCGAGGCGCCGCGCATCGCACCCCGCGCGGACGAGATGGCCCGGGCCCTCGGGCGCGCCCTCGGCGTCGGGGCCGACCGGGTCTCGGTCAAGGCCACCCGGGGCGAGGGCGTCGGCCCCGAGGGGCGGGGCGAGTGCCTGACGGTCCAGGCGGTGGCCCTGCTGCAGGGCCGGGCGCCGGTGGATGGCTGAGTTCGGACTTCAACGCGGGTCCTGCGCGGACCGGGAGCAAGCATGAGGATCGCGGTGCTGATGGGGGGCGATTCCCCCGAACGGGAAGTCTCCCTGGCGTCGGGGCGGGCCGTGGCGGGCGCCCTGCGGGAGCGCGGCCACGAGGTGGAGGAGATCGATCTGGCCCGGGTGGCCGACGTCATCGGCCTGGACGCCCTGCGCCGGGTGGACGTGGTCTTTCCGACGCTTCACGGCGGCCAGGGGGAGGACGGCCACCTGCAGGCCCTGCTCGACGTCCTCGACATTCCCTACGCCCTGTCCGGGCCGCGGGCCAGCGCCATCGCCATGGACAAGGCCATCACCAAGCAGGTCATGCGGGCGGCGGGCATCCCCACACCCGACTGGCTGCAGGTCACCTGGGACCGCAGCGCGGCCCGTCCGGGGGCCCTGGCCGCCGGCGACGCCGCCGCCGAGGCCGATACCGGCGGGCTGACCGTAGACACCGTCTTTCGCCGGGCCGCCGCCGAGATCGGCTTTCCCCTCGTCGTGAAGCTGAACGGAGCCGGGAGCTCGGTCGGGGTCGAGATCGTCGATCGCCCGGACCAGTTCACGGCCGCCCTCGAGCGGGTCCTGGCGGCTCCGTGCCGCTCCTGCATCAATCTGCTGATCGAGAAGTTCATACCGGGCAGGGAGTTGACGGCCACGATCCTCATGGGGCGGCGGCTGCCGCTGCTCGAGATCCGGCCCCGCGAGGGCTTCTACGACTACCGGAACAAGTACACCGCGGGGGCCAGCGAGTACCTCGTGCCCGCGCCGGTCCATTCCCCGGTCTACGAGCAGATCTGCGCCGACGCCCTCCGGGTCTACGAACTCCTCGGCTGCCGCGGCGTGGCCCGGGTCGACTTCCGGCTCGATGGCGACACCTATAAGTGCCTGGAAATCAACACGATACCTGGAATGACGGCCACCAGTCTGGTGCCGAAGGCGGCCGCGGCGGTGGGCATCGGCTTCGGCGACCTGCTCGAGGACATCTGCCGGGCGGCCCTGGACCCGGATTGAACCCGCGGCCGGGGGTGCCCGGCGGCCCTTCGGGCGACCGAACCGGGCGACTTTCCGGCGGCCCCGGCGGCCCCCCGGACGGGGGCTCCGCGGGGGGCTCCGGCCGGGTCCCGGCAGCCAAATAATTGCGCTGATCTTCTTGACTTCGGCTTTTGGCGCATTATATATTCCCGGACCCAAATCGGTCCCGGTCTGTCAACTGGGCGCCCCGGGCGCCCATGTCGACATGCTTGGGCCGATTGTTGACTGAACGCCGGTGAGGACGACGCGGCGCAGGCCGGCACGAATGGGAGCTGGCGTAGCTCAATTGGTAGAGCTCCTCACTTGTAATGAGGTGGTTGGGGGTTCAAGTCCTCTCGCCAGCTCCAGTCGACCGGAGATTCTCCCGCCACGGCGGGAACCATGGATGCGGACGCGGATTTCACCGGCCCGGAGAGTTCCGGCAGATCGCCGGCATGGCCTGTCGATCGCCGGCGGGAGTTGCCGGAACCGGTGGCGGACGTTTTCGTGGGGGGGTGCCCGAGTGGTCAAAGGGAGCAGACTGTAAATCTGTCGGCTACGCCTACGGAGGTTCAAATCCTCCCCCCCCCACCATCCGGCCTTGATCGACGAGTCAGGTAGGACCGATTCCGCTGGGAACGGAGCGGGAATAGCTCAGTTGGCAGAGCATCAGCCTTCCAAGCTGAGGGTCGCGAGTTCGAACCTCGTTTCCCGCTCCAACAGCGGAAACGGATCGAGATAACAGGTCGGGTCCGGCAGGATGCCCCACTCGACCCCCGGGCCCCCGGGTCCGGTTGGCCGGAGCGATCCGGCCGCACGAACCTCGACGTCATCGCCCGGTCTCCGGGTATGCGCCGGACGGATCCGCAGTCGAGGGGGCCAGACAACACGATACGGGAGCCCACGTAGCTCAGTCGGTAGAGCACTTGCATGGTAAGCAAGCGGTCAGCAGTTCAAATCTGCTCGTGGGCTCCATCCGTACTTCCGTCGAGTAAGGTCGCACATCACGCTTTCGGTTATCACGGTTAGTGGTCATCACCTTCCATGGGAGGAAGCCGCCAATGGCACGCGAAAAGTTTGAACGGACTAAGGATCACGTGAACGTCGGCACGATCGGTCACGTGGATCACGGCAAGACGACCCT
>JAGRNP010000163.1 GCA_020440705.1 bacterium
CCCTCAGGGCCAGAAGAAGAACTGCAACGAAGCCAGCCCCTCCCAGCCGAAGTCCTCGAAAGCCCGTCCGTGGCTCGAACGCTCGTGCCGGATGGGGTCGGCGGTGCCGGCGTCCTGTTCGACGACGGTCTCGTCCCAACTCTCCCAGACGAAGCGCAGGCCGAAGGCGAACTCGATGGTGAGGAAGTCGGTGGCGCGCCAGGCGGGACGCAGGCCGGCGGCGAGGATCCAGCGCTCGGTGAAGCGATCGCGCTCGTACGAATCGTAGTCCCCCACCAGATCGTCCAGGACCAGGGCCCGCTCCTGGCCGTCGATCCAGTTGTAGGTCAGACCGGTGAAGGCCGTCAGGGCCAGCGGCCCCCGCGCCGCCACGCGCCGCCCGACCTGAGCCCGCACCCAGCCGTGCTCCTCGCGGGTATCGAGGGGCACCTCGAGGACGCCGTCCCACACCGAGGGCGTGTACGGGTCCCAGGCCCGCTCCTCGATCTTGAGCAGGTTGTCGTCGGGGCCCGCCGCGACGGAGAGTTCCCAGACGTCGACCAGCACGCGACGCACCGTCAGGCCCTCGTCCCACCCGAAGCCCCAGGTGCGGGGCGCGGCGGCGTCCGCGGCCGCCGCGACACCGGCGCCCAGCAGCGTGGCCAGCACCAGCGCCGCGCCCCCGGCCGGACACCGGAACCTGGCGGACGACGTCCGCTTCCCCCTGCGGATGTTCATCATCGGCAACCTCGCTATTTCAGGTTCTCGGGATTCAGGCCCGCCAGCTCGGGCAGCACGAAGAGCCCGTCGCGGCGCACGAGCACGTCGTCGAACCAGATCTCGCCGCCGCCCCACGCCGGGGTCTGGATGCAGACGATGTCCCAGTGCTGGGCCGACTTGTTGCCGTTGTCGGCGGCCGCGTAGGCGTTGCCCGGCGTCAGGTGGAAGCTGCCGGAGATCTTCTCGTCGAAGAGGGTGTCGAGCATCGGTTTCGTGATGTAGGGATTGACGCCGAGGGCGAATTCGCCGAAGTAGCGGGCCCCCTCGTCGATGTCCAGCGCGGCCTGGAGCTTGGCGTCGTCGCCGTCGCAGGTGGCCTTGACGATCTTGCCGTCCCTGCACTCGAAGCGGACGTTGTCGAGCACCACGCCCCCCTCGCGCGTCTTGGTGTTGTACTGGATGACGCCGTTGACGCTGTCGCGCACCGGGGCGGTGTAGACCTCGCCGTCCGGGATGTTGCGCCCGCCGTCGCACTTCACCGCGGGCAGACCCTTGATGCTGAAGCGCAGGTCGGTGCCCGGTCCCTTGATGTGCACCTTGTCCGTCCGCTCGAGCAGCGCATGCAGGGGGTCCATGGCCCTGCTCATCCGCTTGTAGTCGAGGGTGCAGACCTGGAAGTAGAAGTCGGCGAAGTCCTCGGTGCTCCGCTCCGCCGCCTGGGCCATGCTCGGATTCGGATACCGCAGCACGCACCACTTCTTCTTCAGCCGGATCGGGATGTGCACCTCGCCCCAGTAGGCCTTGTCGTGCCAGGTCATGCGGTCCTCGTCCACGTCGGCGAGGTCGAAGGGGTTGGTGCTGCCCCGGACGCCGATGTAGGCATCGACGGCTTCCATGATCGGCTTGTGGAACTGGCCCCAGGCGGCGAACTGCTCCTGGCCCGCATTGCGGATGAAGCCCCGACTGAGGGTCTCGTCGTTGTAGTACCAGAACGGAACGCCACCGTGCAGGGTGGCGACCCGCACCAGTTCGCGACCCAGGTCCATGGCCTCGAGGCCCTTGATCTCGATGTAGATCTTCTCGCCGGGCTGCAGCTTGACGCTGTAGGTGATGAGCTGCTCGGCCAGTTGCGTGACGCGCGGATCCATGGGGTCCTCCTGTTCGGGTCGCGGGGGTGTCCCGGCATGATAGCGAACGGCCCGGCGGGATCCACCAAAAAAGGCCCCGGTTTGCTTTCCGCGGAAAAGCCTTATTATTCGGGAAGGTGTGCCACGCCCCCACGCGCCAGGAGGAGCCATGACCGATCTCGCGAACATCCTGCCCGCCGGCGCCGCCGGCTACGTCGACCATATCGGGATCGCCGTCCGCGACCTGGACGAGGGGATCGCCCTGTGGAGCGGTCTGCTGGGCCTGGCACTGGAGCGCGTCGAGGAGGTGCCCCAGGAGAAGGTGCGCGTGGCCTTCCTGAAACTCGATCGGCAGGGCGGCCCCGGCCACATCGAACTGCTGGCCCCCCTGGGCGACGAGGGAGCCATTGCCGGCTTCATCGCCAGGCGCGGGCCCGGCCTGCATCACGTGGCCGTGGCGGCGGCCGACGTCGAGGCGATGATGGAGCGCTGTCGGGAGGCGGGTCTGCGGCTGCTCGACGAGACGCCGCGCGCCGGGGCCGGCGGCAAGCGGATCGTCTTCCTGCACCCGAAGTCGGGGGACGGCGTGCTGATCGAACTGTGCGGGGGCGGCCACGGCTAGGCGCCCCCTCCCCGCGCGGCCGGACGTCAGTCGGCGCTGAAGACCCCCACCTCGGCGTAGGTGCGGGCCGCGTGGACCGGGGTCCGGTCGGGCTCTCCCGTCGGATTCAGCCAGGCCGGCACGTAGCCCGCGCCGAACATCTTGCCCAGCTGGCGGCTGCTCTCGACCCCCACGTACACGGCCGGAGGCTCGTCGCCGGGGCACCCCTCGACGGTGCCGCACGACGGCGCCGCCCCCGCCTTCAGGCCGAATCGCACGTTCTCCGGCCGCCCCTGGAACATGACCTGCCATTTCACCAGCTCGACGCGTCCGTTCTCGATGCGTTCGCCGGGCACGAGTCCCGCCGCGATGGCACCCAGGCGGCGGCCGACGTTCAGGGACTTGGTGGGGAACTCCTGCTTGAGGACGAAGGCTTCGGCGCCGGTGATCTCCAGCTCGAGCTCGAAGCCGCCGAGGCGCAGGAACTTCTCGCCGTCCTCGCTGACGGGGTCCACGTCGGCGAGCCAGGCCCACACATCGACCGTCGTCACGCCGCCCACCGGTTCGCCGGCATCGTGGACCTCGACCAGGTCGGGCCCGGCGGCGAAGGAGAAGCGGACGACCCCGTTCTCCCCGCACCACTCCGTGGCGAGGGCCGGGACCGCGGCGACCAGCAGCAGGCCGGCCAGGACGACGGAAGAAGGCAGACGACGCGACATGGCGATTCCCCTTTCGACCGGCTTCAGCTGCCGGTGCTCGTGTAGTTGGCGGCGCCCCGGTGCCACAGCAGCACCGCGCCCCCGAAGACGATCAGGCCCACCGGCAGGGTGAGCAGGGCCACCCAGGGCGCGTACGGTCCGCCCACGAACCAGGTCGCCGGATAGAACGCGACCCAGGCGAAGGGCAGCACGAAGGTCAGGAAGACCCGCACCGGCAGGCTGTAGATGGTCAGCGGATAGCGGCTGAACCGGATGATGTTGTAGACCGGGGGCGCGAGCCCCATCTTGTCCTCGTGCCAGAAGCTGACGGTGGTGATGCCCAGGAAGACGCCCGTGTAGACGAGGGCGGCCGCGGGCGCCAGCACCAGCAGCACCAGGATGTCTTGTACCCCGATCGCCAGCGAGAGTTTCGTCCCGGCGTAGATCATGATCGCCGAGCCGAGGATGATCTCGTTCAGTCCCGAGACGTTGAAGCTCTCGAACATGACCTGGGCCAGGGTGTTCACCGGCCGCAGCAGCACCCGGTCGAACTTGCCCCCGATGATGTACTTGTCGGCGAAGGCGTAGAAGTTCACGCTGACCAGGTTGAACAGGCCCAGCGGCAGCAGGCTGAAGCCGTAGATGAAGAGCACCTGCTCGAAGCTCCAGCCCTGCAGCGCGCGGATCTTGGCGAAGAGCACCGTCAGCACCGTGAGCTGGATGACGAGGCTGAAACCGACGGCCAGGGTGTCGACCAGGAAGTCCATGCGGTAGGCCAGCCGCATCTTGACGAACTGGGCGAAGAAGGCGCCGAAGATGCGCGCCTGCCAGACCACGCGGGGCCAGAAGCCGGAGGTGCCGCGGTGTTCCAGGCGCTCCATCGCTCAACCTCCCTGCACGATCACGCCGCGGACGGCCCGGCGCCAGACGAGGCGTCCGACCACGAAGAGCCCCACCGCCCAGGCCAGCTGCACGAGGATCGCCTGGTGCAGTTCCGGCCCGGTGCGCTTGCCCAGGTAGATGGTCACGGGCACGTAGCTGATGTACTGGAAGGGCAGCCAGGCCATGACGGTCTGGAACCAGCCCGGAAAGAACGTGAAGGGCACGACCACGCCGGTCATGAAGTCGTTGCTGACCATCTGCGCGCGCAACACGCCCTGGATGTTCTTCATGCCGAAGGCCAGGCAGCCCACGAGGAAGTTGAGCTGGCTGAAGATCAGCAGCGCCAGGGTGAAGCTGAGGAACGTCCAGGCGTAGAGGTCGGGCGAGGGCGGGCCCTGGATGCCGAAGAGGGGCACGACGACGACCATGATCGGCAGCGTGAACATCATCAGGCGGAAGCCCGACTCGCCGACGGCCTCGAAGAGCATCACCGTCTGCAGGTGGTAGGGCTTGACCAGCTGCACGCCGATCTCCCCCTCCTGGATCATGCGGCTCAGGTCGCGGTGGATGTTGTTGAAGTAGAAGCTGCGGCCGATCCAGCTGACGGCCACATAGGTGATCATCTCGGGCAGGGTCAGGCCGCCGATGGTGCCGGCAGCGGACTCGGCCACCGCGCTCGCGAACAGGGCCGTGTAGATGTAGTAGTGCCCGGTGACGAAGACCGTGTAGCTGACGACCCCCGTGTAGTAGCGCAGCCGGTAGGCCAGGAACTTGAGGAAGGCCAGTCGCACGAAGTAGAGGTACAGCCCGGCCGTCGCGCCCGCGGAGCGCCGCCATGGTGTGAGCAGGCGATCGGTGGCGCCGTTCACGCGTCGGGCTCCCCGCTGCGGCCCGAGGCCCGGTAGATGTCGCGGACGACCTCCTCGATGGGCTGCTCGGCCAGGTGCAGGTCGACCACGTGCGCCGCGTTCACCAGCCGCTTGATGACCTCGGCCGCGGGCACCTCCGAGCGGTTGAACTCGGCGTGCTGGCGGCGTCCCTCGCCCTCCTGCCAGCGCACGGGCAGTCCGCCGGTGGTCGCGGCCAGCTCGGCGGTCGGGACCGGGTCGCGCAGCTCGATGGTCATGCGCACCTTCTGGCCCACGCGGCGCCGCAGATCCTCCAGGTCGCCGTCGAAATGCACGCGCCCCTTGTCGATGATGATCACGCGGCGGCAGAGCTGCTCGATGTCGCCGAGATCGTGGGTGGTCAGGATGACGGTGACGCGGTCGCGGTCGCGGATCTCGCGCAGGAACTGCCGCACGTTCTCCTTGGCCACCACGTCCAGGCCGATGGTCGGCTCGTCGAGGAAGAGGACCCGGGGCCGGTGCAGCAGGGCGGCGGCCATGTCGCAGCGCATGCGCTGGCCGAGGCTGAGCTTGCGCACGGGCTGGTGCAGGTAGTCGCCGATGGAGAGCAGCTCGTGGAAGACCTCCATCTGCCGCCGGTAGGTGGCCTCGTCGACCTCGTAGATCTTCTGCAGCAGCCGGAAGCTCTCGACCACGGCGAGGTCCCACCACAGCTGGGTGCGCTGGCCGAAGACGGCGCCGATATGGCGCGTGTACTGGAGCCTCTGCTTCCAGGGCACCAGCCCCCCCACCTCGACCGTGCCGGACGTCGGCGTCAGGATGCCCGTGAGCATCTTGAGGGTCGTGCTCTTGCCCGCCCCGTTGGCGCCGATGTAGCCGACCATCTCGCCGCCGGGGATCTCGAAGCTGACGTCGTTCACCGCCCGCAGGGTCTCGTGGCGCGGGCGCACGAGGTCGACGAGGCCGCCAGTGACGCCCTCGCGCTTGCGGATCAGCCGGTAGTCGCGGGTGAGGCTGCGGACCTGGATCAGGGCGTCGCTCAAAACACTTCCTCGTCCTGGTCGGGCGCCGCGCCGGCGTCGGACTGCAGGCCCGAGACCAGCCCGCGCACCTCGGCGTCGGTCTTCTCGAGCTTCTCGCGGCAGATGCGGATCAGTTCGACGGCGCGCTTGACCTCGTCGCCGAGGGTGTCGATGTCGACATCCTCCCGCTCGAGGGCGGCGAGGATCTCCTCGACCTCGGTCACGGCCTCGCTGAACGAGAGCTTGCCGGGATCCTTCTTCTTCATGTCGCTTCTCCTGGCGCTGGGCGGCGGCTTCCACGGGCGGGCCGCTTCCATACTAAGCGGATCCCGCCGTCGCCGCCGTCGTTTTCCGTTCGCCGCCGCTTCAGAACAGCGGCGGCTGGCCCGGGTCACCGCCGGAGCCGGAGCCGGAACCGCCGCCGCGACGCCGCTTCCCGACGGCCCGCGGGGCCGCGTCCTCGCCGGGCTGGACGACGCTGGTCACCCGCCCGTCGGCGAGAATCGTGGTCAGGCGATCACCGGGCGCGAGATCGGCGGCGCGGCGGGCCGCCGCACCGTCCGGGCCGAGGGTCAGGGAATAGCCCCGCTGCAGCAGCCGCGACGGATCGAGCAGGCGGGCCTGGGTGGCGAACCCGTCCAGCCGGCGGGACCACGGCGCCAGGGGCCGCACGGCGGCCCGCGCGAGCTGGGCCGCCTGCCGGTCGGCGATGGGGTCCTGACCTTGCAACGGGTGGTTTCGGAATACGGCTGCGTGAGCTCGGGCCTCTGTCATGTTCTTCGCATGTGTT
>JAGRNP010000164.1 GCA_020440705.1 bacterium
CCTGGCGGGCGGGCCGGCGCGTCGCGGCGCGGGGCCCGCCGACCGCCGCGAGGGGGTCGACCGGGTCGACCGGGATCACGAAGGGGTGATCGGGGGCCTGCCCGTCGTCGTAGCCGGCCCGCAAACCCCACTCGCGTACGAGGGGGCCGAAGTCGGCGCCATCGAAGACCTCGATGAGGCCGGTGGTGGCCAGGCCCATCGCCCAGCGGCCCTCGAGGCGGCTCAGCATGCTCGGCGCGCCCGGCGGCGCGATGACGCCGAAGCGCCCGAAGCGGTCGCCATGGGCGCCAGCGAACCGATCGAGCCGGGCCCCCAGGTCGGAGGCCGGATCCCGGACGACGTCGATGGCGAGGGCCTCCGACACCGACGTCAGCCCCCGACCTTGGCGCTGAAGCCGGCCTCGACCTTGGCGTTGGCGCCGGCCTGGGCCTTGGCGTTCGCGGCGGCGTTCTGGGCCTGGGCCTTGGCGCTGGCGGCGGCCTGCTGGGCCTGGGCCTTGACCTGGGCGGCGGCGTTCTGGGCCTGGGCCTTGGCCTGGGCGCCCACCTGGGCCCCGGCCTGGGCGCCGGCGCTGAAGCCGGCCTCCGCGCTGAACGAGGCCCCGGCCGACGCGTTGAAGGACGCCTGCACCGAGGCGGAGGCGCCGAGGGACGCGCCGGCCCCGAAGGACGCGCTGCCGCCGATGCTGGCCCCGAAGGAGGCGCTGGCGCCGATGCTGACCCCCGCTGCCGCCGCCGGCCGGCGGGCGCCGTCGCGGTTGAGGCCCTCGTGGGCGATCTCGAGCGTCTCCACGGCCAGGTTGTCGGCCCCCGAGTTGAACTCGGGCCCGTCCCACTTCACCGGCCAGGCGCGCACGAAGTTCCAGCGCATCAGCTCTTCGCCCGCGTCATCCAGCATGACGATGGAGCCGTCCTTGCGGCCCACCGACTTCGGGTTGATGGCGAAGTTGAAGTGCCAGTCCTCGGCCAGCTCCGACGCGACGTAGCCCAGCTTGAGCGTCACGTTCGGGAAGCTGCCCTGGCCCGGGAGCTTGTGCTGCCGATCGTTGACGCCGCCCTCCTGGTGGGTCAGCACCTCGATCTCGTGGCCCAGGCCCGTGACGTTCTGGAAGTGGCCGAGGGTGAGGCCGTTGATCTCCAGCTTGAAGTTGAAAGTGCCGTAGGCGTACTTCGCGGCGGCCATCGGCTAGTCCTCCATGCTCTGGGCCTCGTTCTCCAGCCGCTGCGCGAGCCGGAACACGATGAACTCGACGGGCCGCGACACGGCCAGCCCGATCCGGGTGACCAGCATACCGCGACTGACCTGTTCGGGTGGATTCGTCTCCTTATCGCATTGAACGAAAAAGGCTTCTTCGGGGGTCGCCCCCGTCAGCACGCCCAGATCGCGTAGCTCCATGAGGAACGCGGAGACCATCCGGGAGAGGCGCTTCCACAGGTCAGGACCGTTGGGCTCGAACACGGCCCACTGGGTGCCGTTCTCGATGGCCTGGGCGATGGCGCTCACCGTGCGGCGCACGTTGACGTACCGCCACTCGGGATCGCTCGACAGCGTCCGGGCCCCCCAGAGGCGCAGGCCCCGGGCCGAGAACGAGCGGATGCAGTTGATGCCCGACTCGTAGAGGAGCGCGAGGTGCTGGTCCTGGAGCAGCACCGAGAGATCGACGACGCCCTCGGCCACCTCGTTGGCCGGGGCCTTGTGCACCCCATGGCCGCGGTCGCTGCGGGCGAAGATGCCGGCGACGTGGCCGGAGGGCGGCACGGCGCGGCGGCGGCCACCGTCGAGCACGACCAGCCAGGGGAAGTAGAGCGCGGCGCGCGACGAGTCGAACTGCCGCCGCCACCGCAGGCTCTCCTGCACGTCGCCGCCGGGGGGCATGTCGAGGATGGCGAACCGGTTGGCCGACCGCTCGCACAGGGCGATGGCGGCCTCCTGCACGGCCTCGACGTCGCGAAGTGACCGGAATCGTTCGCTCTTCTGCCAGGCGGCCATGAGGTCCGGCATGACCAGCAGGTCGATGTCGGGGTACTCCACCAGGCACATGAGCCCGCGCCGCGAGGCGGGGCCGCGGTCGTAGCCGATGAAGTCGTCGGGGCCCAGGTTGTCGATGCCGTCGGAGCCGCCGACCAGCGGGGCCGCCTCGAAGGGCACGGGCTGGGCGAGCTCGGGCAGGACCTCCGGCCGCAGGGCCGTGACCTTGATGAGCCGGCTGATGTCGTTGACGCGCTCCACGAAGCGGGGGCTGTTGCCGAAGACCGACAGCGCCTCGAACCGCTCCGTCCGCTCCAGATCCCCCACCACCAGGTCGAACGCGAAGGCGGTGACGTAGGTGGGCGCGGCGGACGGGAAGGGGGCGCGCAGGGGCTCGGCCAGGGAGACCGTCTTCTCCTGGACGCGGGCCACCACCGTCCACTGCGTCACGTCGCCGGCCTGGATCTGCACCAGGGTGCCGGCGGCGAGGCCATGGGCGCTCTTCACCTGCAGCACGCGCTCGCCGGCGTCGGCGTCGCGGGTCAGGAAGGTGCGCTGGAGGACGGAGGTCTGCACGGTGGCGCGCAGGCCGTTGCCCCAGGTGCCGGGGTCGCGGGCGCGCACGCTCAGACAGGGGTTGCCGGCGCCGTCGTGCAGCACCAGCTCGGCGGAGCGCGCCACATCCTCGTCCTCGCGCCCCTCCACCCGGGCGACGCGCAGGACGTGGCAGTGACCGTCCACGTTGTCGAAGAAGCCCCGCAGCGCGGCGCCGAGGTAGGTGTCCGGCAGCGGCTCGCCGAACACCTCCACGAACTGCGCCTCGCTGTCGATGCGGACGGGGACGTCGAGGGGGCCGCGGCGCGTGATCCCGAGGAACACGGGCACACCGGTCTGGCCGAGGCTCAGCGGAGCGACCCGCTGCTCATCGGTGACGAAGTAGACCCCCGGTGCCCTCAGCTCGGCCATCGTTCGCCCTCGTCAGCGCCGCGACTCGTTGATCTCCTTGTTGATCCCGGAGATCTCACGAATCCAGAGCTGCCGCTCTCGGTGCTCCATCGACAGGATGTCGTCGAGCGCCCAGTGGAAGTGGTACGCGATGTAGGCTACCTCCTGGAAGATCCGCTCCAGGGGGTAGCTCACGATTCCCCCACGCCTGCCCCCAGGTCGATCTCGTACTCGTGCTGGCAGGCCGGACACTGGGTCTTGATCTGGGCAGAGCCCTCCTCGTTGATCCGGCGGTAGAATTCCTGCAAGTACGCAAGATCAGAAGAGAAGAGGCGCTCGATCACCGAGGGGTTGATGCTGTCCGTGGTGCCCAGCCGGGTGATCACCCGCGAGAGCAGGATGATGACCAGGTAGGCCCGGTTCTTCTGGACGCGGTAGTCCTGAAGCGGCGCGATCTCGTCCTTGGCGGTGGCCAGACGCATCACGCCCTCACGGTGCAGCACCCCGTTCGGATCGACGTAGCCCTTCGGCAGGATGAAGTTGAACTCGGTCTGGAACGCCATGGCGTCATGCTCGCTTGCGCCAGATGCCTGAACAAGAACGCGGCGTCACCCCACCATGGAGGACGCCGCGTACCCGGACGATGCCGACGGTCGGGGCAGGAGAACCAGCCCCCCCGGCGAGTCAGCGTCGGTCGATCAGCGAATCACGCCGGTGGCCGCCGTGGCGGACTCGGAGATGACGCGCTCCCACTTCTCGACGCAGAAGGTGATCTCCTCGACGGCGGCGTCATCGGCCTTGCCATCCAGGGTGAAGCCCTTCCACTTGCTCGGCCAGGTCTCGAAGAGGTTGTAGCGGACGACCTCGTCACCGGCGCTGTTGAGGAGGATGATCGACACGCTCTTGCGCTCGATCTTGCCCTCGACACCCCGCATGAACCAGTTGAAGAGGCTGTTGTCCTCGACGTAGCCGCGCTTGACGGTGATGTCGCCGTACTTGGTGCGGCCGGGCCGCTTGCGCAGCACCAGGTCGTTGCCGTCCTGGTACTCGACGATGGAGACCTCGGCAGACAGACCGTCGACGTTCTTGAACGCGCCGGCCGAGATCCCATCGACCTCGACGATGAAGTTGAAATTGCCGACGTGGTCAAACGCACGGCGCTGGTCAGAAAAGGCCATCGTGTCCTCCTAAGGGCGGCCCGGCGGCCGCCACGATGCGGTGGATGACGTCGGGCGCCTCACTCGGAGACGTCACCACCCGTCGGCATCTGCCCGATGCGGAAGATAACAAATTCGGCCGGCTTCGTGGGGCACATTCCGATCTCCACCACGAGCTGGCCAGCGTCGATGACCTCCGGCGGGTTCGTCTCGGCGTCGCACTTCACGTAGAAGGCCTGATCCGGCGACTCCCCGAAGAGAGCCCCATCACGCCAGACGCGCAGGAGGAAGGCAGTGATGTTGCGGCTCACGCGCTTCCACAGCATGTGGTCGTTCGGCTCGAAGACCACCCACTGCGTGCCGCCCTCGATGGAGTTCTCCACCATGTTGAAGAGGCGGCGGACGTTCACGTAGCGCCACTCGGGATCGCTGGAGATGGTCCGCGCGCCCCACACCCGGATGCCCCGGTTGGTGAACTCGCGGATGCAGTTGATCCCCTTGGGGTTCAGGATGTCCTGCTCGCCCTTGGTGATGTTGTACCGCAGGCCCAGCGCGCCGCGGACGATCTCGTTGGCGGGCGCCTTGTGGACGCCGCGCTCGGCGTCGGAGCGCGCGTAGATGCCGGCCATGTGCCCGGACGGCGGCACGTAGATCTCGCCGTCGTTGGGATCATAGACCTTGATCCAGGGGAAGTAGTACGCGCCGTACTTGCTGTCCCGGGGCTTGGGCAGCTTGTCGACCCCGCCCGCCTCGATGACCTCGGGCGAGTCGAGGATGGCGAAGCGGTACCGCATCTTCTCGCAGTGGGTCAGCACCGCGTCCTGGATGGCGGGATCGGTCTGACCGGGCGCGCAGACGATGGCGATCTCCTCGACCTCCTCGAAGGCGTGGAGACCGGCGCGATCGCCGGGGCCCTTGTCGTAGCCGATGAACCGCGCGGGGCGCTTGTCGGCCTCGCCCTGACCCACGTTCAGGACGAAGCAGCGCGCGCCGCCGTTGTTGAAGAACCCGTACACGGCGTGGGCGAAGTGCCCGCTGTCGGCGAAGTCGCCGAAGTTCTTCGTGAACGTGCTCCAGTTGGGGCAGAAGACCACCTGGTTGACCGGCCCCTTGCGGCTCTCGCCGATGAAGCCGACCGTGCTGGTGCCCACCATTTCGATGGGCTTGCTCGCCCCAGGGACCTCCTCGACATAAACGCCGGGGGACAAGTACTCAGGCGCCATCCATCATCCTCCTACGTGCCGGAACCGGTGGCCGTCGTGGCGCGCCGCGTTCCTCGTTCCGGGGACCAGTTGACCCCCATCTCCACATCTTCGACCGACCGGGCGACCTTGAGCCGCCGCGGAGACTCCATGCGGACCCGACAGGTATAGCCCACTGCCGGCCGCAAGTGCTCACCGAATCCGCGCCAGAGGGACATGAGAAACTCGACGGAGAGCTCCTCGACCGGCCGCATGGGGATGCGGGTCTCCGGATCGAAGGCGTCGCCCTCGAGCAGGTCGCCTTCCAGCACGGGGTGGTTCATCAAGACCTGCATCGCGGTGCCCAGCAGCTCCTGCTGCTCGGCGTCCTCGTCGGCCCAGGCCGTGATCATGTAGTCAAGATCCATCAGCACCGATGGGTCCTGATACCACGTCTCGACCCGGCCGCGCGCGTCAATCCGCAACACCTGCGTCGCCGTCTCTTCGCGTCGCTTCTTGCGGACGCCCACCCGGTACAGGTAGACGCCGAGAGCCGGCATGCGGGTGAACTTCTCGCGCAGGGGCGGACCGCTGACGACCTGGATGCTCCGGCCGACGATCTCTTTGACGCCGTCCTCAAGCAGAGTGGCGATCGTCTCCGATGTTTGCCGGAAGATCCGATGCCTGGCCACGCGTTCCCTCGCTTGCCCCCCGGGGAGCCGGCGTAGCATGCCAGCGTCCCCATGCCGGCGGCAACGGGAAAAGCCGAGGCCTTCGGGTGGGGCGGCGCCTTGACACTCGCCGAGGCCGGGTGCTACCTGAACCCGGCCGGCCGGCAACCAGAGGGGATGGAGGCGTCGAACGTGGGCGCTCGTAGCGGGTTCTCAGTCCTCGGTACCGCCCTCGGTGGTGCCCTCCTTCTTGGCGGCTGCGGCGATCTGGAGATCCGCCCCGACTCCGCGTCGGGCAAGGATGCCGATCGCTCAGGCGCCGAGCAGCTCTTCGTCGACAAGCTGATGGACGACTTCCTGTCGGCGCCAGACGGCGACAACACCGACTGGAAGTTCTTCAAGGTGACCGACCGCGGCTTCTTGAAGCTCACGGTCTTCTGGGACGAGCACAAATCGGTGGACGCCGTGGTGGACGTGCGCGATCGCTTCGGCGCGCTGCTCGACTCCCGGCGGCACTCGCCCGAGCTGGAGAAGGACGAGGTGGAGCTGCGGGTCGAGCCCGGCACCCACTTCGTGCGGCTCTACACGGAGAAGGGCGCGAGCGTCTACACCATCGAGGCGAAGTTCCAGGCCTTCGACTACCAGCCGCCCGAGCAGGAAGACGTGCGGCCGGTGGACGTGGGGCAGGTCTTGCTCGACCCCGGCATGGGCATCCCGCCCGGCGGGGACGACGTGCGG
>JAGRNP010000165.1 GCA_020440705.1 bacterium
CCGTGGTGCAGGACGCCGATGGCCGGCGCCAGGAGGCGATCATCAGCCTGTGCCGGGCCGTGGCGGCCCACCCCGACGGCTGGCCCGCCCGCGTGCGGCTGGCCGGCTGGCGCCTCGAAGCCGGCGACCGCCGCGTCGTGCTCGAAGAGCTGAGGCGCCTGAAGGATCTCGCCGCCCGGCGACCCGAACCCGCGCTCCTGGCCGCCCTGACCGACCTCGCCGGCCGCGCCCGCGACGCCTGATTGCCGCTTCCGGCGCCGCCGCCCATGCGCTACCTTCGGGTCCGGTCCCCGCGCCCCCGAGGAGTCCCATGAGCAGCCTCCTGCACATCACCAGCCTGACCAACGACCGCGTGAAGGCCCTCGTGCGCCTGCGCGAGCGGCGGGAGCGCGAACGCACCGGCCTGTTCCTCATCGAGGAGCCGCTGGTGATCGGCCGCGCCCTGGACGCGGGCCAGGCCGTCGCCGAGGTGTGGACCTGCCCGGAGCTGCACGACGACGCCACCGCCGCCCTGGCCCGCCGCCTCGCCGAAGCCGACGTGCCGCGCGTCGAGGTGACGCCGCCGGTGATGGCCAAGGTGGCCTACCGCGAGCGGCCCGACGGCCTGCTCCTGGTGGCCCCGCGCCGCTCGACGGCCCTCGCCGACCTGGTCCTGCCCGCGGACCGCCCGCCCCTCGTGCTCGTGCTCGAGGAGGTCGAGAAGCCCGGCAACCTGGGCGCCGCCCTGCGCATCGCCGACGGCGCCGGCGCCGACGCGGTGATCGTGTGCGGGCGCGCCGGCGACTTCGACAATCCCAACTGCCTGCGCGCCTCGCGCGGCGCCTTCTTCAGCATGCCCACCGCCCTGGCCCCCGCCGACGCGGCCCTGGCGTGGCTGCGCGCACGGAACCTCGCTATCCTGGCGGTGACGCCCGAGGGCGCGTCGCCGTGGGACCAGACCGATCTCCGGGGCCCGGTCGCCCTCGTCCTGGGCACCGAACACGACGGCCTGTCGGCGGCCATGAAGCAGGCCGCCGATGCGGCCGTGGCCATCCCCATGCACGGAACGGGCGATTCCCTGAACGTCTCCGCCGCCGCCGCGGTCCTTCTCTTCGAGGCGATCCGGCAGCGGCGCAGCGGCGGCCCCGAAACCCCCTGATGGAGCAGAATCCCGTGAGCAACGGCTTCTACAACGACTTCGACCGCGAGGAGCTCGATCCCCGCGACCCGGACTACCGCTCGGTCTTCCAGCGCGGCCGCGACCGCCTGATCCACAACGCGGCCTTCCGCCGCCTGCAGGCCAAGACCCAGGTCTTCCTCTCGGGCGAGTACGACTTCTACCGCACCCGCCTGACCCACAGCATCGAAGTGGCCCAGATCGCGGGCTCCATCGCGCGCTGGCTCAACAGCAGCAGCGACAAGCTGGGGCCCGACTTCCACATCGACCTGGCCCTGGTCGAGTCGGCGGCCCTGGCCCACGACATCGGCCACCCGCCCTTCGGCCACGCCGGCGAGAGCCGCCTGCACGGCCTGATGAAGGAGTGGGGCGGCTTCGAGGGCAACGCCCAGACCCTGCGCCTGATCACCGAGATCATCTTCACCAGCGGCCGCAGCCGCCGCGGCATGAACCCCACCCGCGCCTTCATGGACGGCGTGCTGAAGTACAAGACGCTCTTCTCCGAATGGCCGGATCCGGTGAAGCACTTCCTCTACGACGACCAGAAGCGCTACCTCGACTTCGTCTTCGACGGGCGCGCGTTCCCCGCCGAGCTGGCGCCGGGCAGGGCCCGCAACGCGTTCCGCAGCCTCGAGTGCGAGATCATGGACTGGGCCGACGACACGGCCTACGGCCTGAACGACCTGGTCGACAGCGCCAACGCCGGCTTCGTCACCATCGGGCGCGTGAACCGCTGGGCCGCCGACCAGGACCTGACCGCCGCCGAGGCCCGCCTCCTCGACGACCTCGTGACCGCCATCGGCGACGGCAACCTCGAGCGGGTCATGAACCGCAAGATCGGCACCTTCGTCGAGGCCTGCTCGCTGGTCGAACGCGAGAACTTCATGTCCGACGTCACCAACCGCTACCGCTTCGGCATGGTGCTCGACGAGGAGATCGTCCGGGAGCAGAAGCTGTACGCCCGGCTGGCCGTGAACCTGGTCTTCCGCTCGCCCCAGGTGTGCCAGCTCGAGTACAAGGGCGGCCATATGCTCGAACGGCTGTACAACGCCCTGACGGCCCACTATCTTGGCGAGGGCAGCCCGCCCCTGTCCCTGCTCTCGCGCGACTTCGAGGCCGAGATGTCCCGCGCCGGCGACGACCCGGCGCGCCGGGCCCGCATCATCTGCGACTACCTCGCCGGGATGACCGACGGCTTCGCGATCCGCATCTACAAGAGGCTCTTCGACCCGGACTTCGGGTCCATCGTGGATCTCGTTTGAACGCTCGCAGACTCGTCATCCTCCTCGCCCTCGTGGTCGGGGCCGCGGCAGCGGTTCCCGGGGCGGCCCGTGCGGCCGACGCCCCGGGCGACACCGTCCGCGCCGACGCCGACGCCCGGGCCGACGTGGAGTACCTCGACGACTCGCCGCACATCCCCGGCAAGCAGGGCAACTACTGGTTCTACAAGGGTTACGACTACGGCAGCCAGTCCCTGATCCATCCGCTGCGGCTCATCATCAACGGCGGCTACGGCATCATGCAGGTCAGCAGCCGCGACAACCGGCCGGGCAAGATCCAGTACGGGCGCGGCATGCGCAACGTCACGCAGAACCTGCTGAACCCCCACTGGTCCATCAGCATCAACGGCTTCTGGGACTTCTTCTCGCGCGAGGTGCTGCCCATCTCCATCAACTCGGGACAGGCCCAGTACTGGCCCAACTACATGAACCACCTGGTGGGCGGCGGCTTCAGCTACCGCATGATGGTCGAGTACTACTCCTACCACGACGTGGACCACCCCAGGGCCTGGGCCGGCGCGACCATCTTCGCCTACCACTTCCTGAACGAGGTGGTCGAGAACGACGGCTACCTCGGCCCGACGACCGACCCGGTGGCCGACTTCTGGCTCTTCAATCCCGCCGGCATCATCCTGTTCAGCAACGAGTCGATCGCCCGCTTCTTCGGCGAGACCCTGCACATGGCCGACTGGTCCTACCAGCCGGTGTGGCTGCCGGAGACCCACGAGCTGGTGAACAACGGCCAGAACTACGCCGTGAAGTACCACCTGAACGAGCGCGGCAGCACGAGCCTCTTCTACCACTGGGGCACCCACGCCGAGCTCGGCCTCAGCTTCACCCGGCCCGACGGCGACTGCTTCTCCTTCGGCCTCGGCCTGGTGCCCAAGAACCTGTTCAAGATCGACGAGGTGAGCAAGACCGTCGATCTGGCGGTCTCGGGCGGGCTCTTCTACGACCGCGACAACAGCCTCATGGCCTCGCTGCTCTTCGCCCGCACCAAGGACTACCGCTACCGGCTGAATCTCTACCCCGGGCTGATCAAGCTGGGGCCCATGCGCCCCGGCTTCTTCGCCTCGCTGAACCAGGACGACCGCCTGCTCCTCGGCCTGACCTTCGGCACCCTCCAGCACGTGCCCATCGGCATCGGCGGCGCCTTCAACGAGGTGGAATAGGCTCCGCTCAAGCCCCCCCGGGTCCCTGTCGATAAAGAAAACACATATCCACTCGCCCGAACCGTCGCGCCCGATCGCGGCGGGAGGAGTCGACGTGCCCGGTCTGCGCACCATCGGACGCCGCCTGACGGCGGGAGTCGGCCTCGTCGTGGCCCTGTCGGGCCTGGCCGGGGTCTTCGGGATCCGGTCGGCCACGACCATGTCCCACGGTTTCGATGGACTTTTTGCCAGCGCCGCCGACGAAAGCCGGGCCTCGGCGGCGATCCGGTCCGATGTCCTCCACATGCAGCGCCACCTCAAGGACGCCGCCCTGGCGGCGGACGCGGCCGCATCCGCCCGGGAACTGGCCCGGGCCGATTCGTCCTGGACCGAAGCCTGGGACGAACTGGAGACCCTGCAGGCGTCGTGGCACGGGCATCCGTCCGTGGTGCAGTCGGTGCGCGACGACCTGGAGGCCTGGCGCTTCAGCCGCGAGTGGGTCGCGTCGCTGGTGGACGTCGGCAGTTTCGATCAGGCCCTCGACATCGCCACGCGCCAGGCGGCCCCGCTCGCGGTCGAGATCGAGACCGGCACCATGAACATCGCCGCCGGCATCGCCGGCGAGCACCGCGACATGTCGACGGCGCTGATCGACCGCCAGCGGCGCACCAACCGGCGCCTCACCCTGCTGCTGCTGGCGACGACCTCCCTCACGGCGGTGCTCGGCTTCGGCCTCGCCCGCAGCCTCCTGCGGCCGCTCCGCCAGATGGCGACCTTCGCCGACGACATCCGCGAGGGCCGTCTCGACCGGCGCCTCGCCCTGCCCCGCGCGGACGAGATCGGGGCCGCCGCCGCCGCCCTCGATGAGATGGCCGCCGGCCTGCAGACCACCCGCGCGGAGCTCGTGCGCCACCAGGGCGAGCTCGAGCAGCGGGTCGCCGAACGCACCGAGGAGCTCGTGCGGGCCCACGAGATCCTGAACGTCGAATTCAACCTGCGCGAGTCCATGGCCACCCAGCTCATGGAATCCGAGGAGCGGCTCGACCTGATGACCACCGGCACCGCCGACGGTTTCTGGGATTGGCCCGACCTGGCCGACGACGGCATGTGGTGGTCGCCCCGCGTCTACGACCTGCTCGACCTCGATCCGCGCGGCGTCGAGCCCGGCATCGCCGTGCTCCTGGCCTGCTGCCACGTCGATGACCGCGCCTCGCTCGAGGGCGCCCTGCGCTTCGGCGCCGACGGCGGAGCCCGTCCCGACCTCGAGTTCCGGGTCCGTCGCGACGACGGCTCCCTGCGCTGGTTCCACCTGCGCGGCCAGGTCTTCCGCGACGAGGAGGGCCACCCCCGCCGCATGGCCGGATCGCTCCAGGACATCGACGACCGCAAGTGGGCCGAGTCCCAGCTGATCCGGCAGAACGACGAACTCGAGACCCTGAACCGCCGGTTGCGGGCCAACCAGAACCAGCTCATCCAGTCCGAGAAGATGAGTTCGATCGGACAGCTCGCCGCCGGCGTCGCCCACGAGATCAACAACCCGGTCGGCTTCATCACCAGCAATCTCGGCACCATGCAGGACTATGCCGATGCCCTGTGCGGCCTCGTGGCGCCCCTCGTGGCCGCGCGGACGGCGGGCACGCCCCTGGACGCGCCCGAGCTCCGGGCCCACCTCGCGGCGGCGCTCGCGGACGAGGACTTCGCCTTCCTGCTCGGGGACATCGGCCAGCTCATCGCCGAGAGCCAGGAGGGGGCCGAACGCATCGCCGAGATCGTCAACAGCCTGAAGAGCTTCGCCCGGCCCGACGAGGACGCCATGGTCGAGGCCGACCTCAACGAGGGCCTGGAGACGGCCCTGCGCATGGTCTGGAACCAGTTGAAGTACAAGTGCGAGGTGGAGAAGGACCTGGCGCCGCTGCCGCGGATCCGCTGCAACATCGGGCGCCTGAATCAGGTCTTCATGAACCTGCTGGTCAACGCCTCCCACGCCATCGAGAAGGACGGCCGCGTGCTCCTGACGACGGCCCACCGGGACGGGCACGTGATCGTCTCGATCCAGGACAACGGCCGCGGCATCCCGCCGACCATGTGCGACCGCATCTTCGAGCCCTTCTACACCACCAAGCCGGTGGGCCAGGGCACCGGCCTGGGCCTGTCGATCTCCCACGGGATCGTGAGCGACCACCACGGCACCATCGGCGTCGAGAGCGAAGTCGGCCGGGGCACGACGTTCACGATCCGCATCCCCGACAACCTGCCGGCCGGCGGCGACGCCGACGGGCCGCCGCGGCAGGGCGCCCGGTCGAACGACCTTCCGGATGACCTTCCGGACGACGTTCCGGATGACCTCGCGGATGACCTCGCGGACGACCTCGCGGACGACCCCGCCGCCGTCATCGCCTGACCCCCGCCGCCGCCGCGATCCCCGCTCACCTCAGGTAGGAGGCGCAGTTCACGTCGATGACCGCGCCGGTCAGGGCGTCGGCCCGTCCGGAGAGGGCCAGCAGCACGACCTCGGCCACCTCCTCGTCGGTGGCGGTGCGCCCCAGCGGCGACTGGCCGCGGATCGCGTCGCCGGCCGCGCCCGCCAGGTAGGAACGGGTCATGTCCGTCAGCACCCAGCCCGGGGCCACCGCCACCACCTTGATGTTGCGGGGGGCCAGGGCCAGGGCCAGGGACTGGCTCAGGCTGTTCAGGCCGGCCTTGCTCGCCCCGTAGGCCGGGGCCTCCGGCTCGCCGCGGAAGGCGCCGCGGCTCGACACGTTCACGAAGTGCCCGCCGCCGGCCCGTTCCAGATGCGCCACCGCGCCGCCCAGCACCTGCGCGGGTCCGGTCAGGTTCACCGCCAGGGTGCGCTGCCAGATGCCGAGCCAGGGTCCGTCGCCGCCCGCGGCCAGGTCGTGGGGCGTGTAGATGCCGGCGTTGTTGACGACGCCGTCCAGCCCGCCGAGGGCCGCCGCCGCATCGTCGGCCAGACCCGCCGCCGCCGCCGGATCGCCCAGGTCGGCC
>JAGRNP010000166.1 GCA_020440705.1 bacterium
AACGTGCTGGTGTTCCCGCCGGTGTTCGGTGGGGCCGGCCTGTACCGCCAGGTGCTGGGGGAGAGCGGCCTGCAGAACCTGCGGCGCTGGGTCGAGGCCGGCGGCACGGCCATCGGGTTGGCCGGCGGGGCCCGGCTGCTCGCCGACCCTGCGCTCGAACTGACGCGGACGCGTTTCCGCGACCAGGTGGTCGAGGAGTATCCTTCGCCCGTGTGGAGCATCCCGGCCCGGAGCGCCGAGGCGGCCGGTCGGCCCAGCGCGACCGGCTGGCGCGTGCCCGCGGAAGCGAAGGAGGGGACGAAGTCCGCCGACCGGTCGGGTGCGGGAGCCGACCCCTGCGACGTGGCCCCGCTGCTCGGGCCCGGTGCGCGGTTCTTCGCTGTCGGCCACGAGCAGGGCACCGCGCTGGCCGGCGGGCCGCAGGCCATGGACGCCTGGCTGGCGGACGTGCTGCCGGCCGGGCGCCAGGCGCCTGAGGAAGGCGACCGCCGCGGGGCCGACGCCCGGCTGCGCCGCATGATGCCCCAGGGCGCCCTCCTGCGCGCGGAACTCGACGGGGAGAACTGGCTCACTTGGGGTCTTCCCGCCGAGATCACGGTGTGGTTCGGCTCGTCCGACCCGCTCATCGCCGCGCCGCCGGTGGCCGTGGCGGCGGGCTTCGCCGACCTCGAGCGGTTGCACCTCGGCGGCCTGCTGTGGCCCGAGGCCGCCGCGCGCCTGGCGCACACCGCCTACGCCACCCGCGAGGCCGTCGGCCGCGGGCAGGTGATCCTCTTCGCCGAGCATCCCGGCTACCGGCGCTGGGTGGTCGAGTCGGAGCGCCTGCTGGCCAACGCGATCCTGCTCGGGCCGGGCCTGGGCACGCGCTGGTCGGCGCCTTGGTAGCGGCCGGGGCAGCACCTATATTTGGCGGCAAGGAGATCCGCCCGTCACCCGAGACCGCTCCGGAGTACGCATGAATTTCGAGCTCAACGAAACCCAGAAGATGTTCCGCGACATGGTGCGCGACTTCGCACGCCAGGAGATCGAGCCCATCGCCCACCGGATGGACGTCGAGGGCGACATGCCCGAGGACCTCATCGGGAAGATGCGCCAGAACGGCTTCTTCGGGCTGGCGTTTCCCGAGGCCTACGGCGGCCTGGATGTCGACACCCTGACCTACGGCCTGGTGGTCGAGGAGCTGAGCAAGGCCAGCGCCGGGGTGAGCGTCATGCTCACGGTCCACAACAGCGTGGGGTCCTACCCGGTGGCCATCTTCGGTTCGGAGGCGCTCAAGCAGGAGTACCTGCCCCGCATGGCCGCCGGCGAGATCGCCGCGTTCTGCGTCACCGAGCCGGGCGCCGGCAGCGATGCCGCCTCGCTCGCGACCACCGCCCGGCGGGACGGCGACCACTACCTGCTGAACGGCAGCAAGTGCTTCGTGACCAACGGGTCGCGCGCCGCCTTCTACGTGGTGGTGGCGCGCGAGCCCGGCAGCGTGGGCAAGCGCGGCACCACCGCCTTCCTGGTCCCGCGCGACACGGCCGGACTGTCCGTGGCCAAGAAGGAAGACAAGATGGGCCTGCGCGCCAGCGACACGGTCACCATCGACTTCGCCGACGTGCGCGTGCCGGCCAGCCACCGCCTCGGCGACGAGGGCGACGGCCTGCGCGTGGCCCTGACCGCCCTCGACGGGGGCCGCATCGGCATCGCCTTCCAGTCCCTCGGCATCGGCCAGGCCTGCCTCGAGGCGGCCATCGCCTACGCCAAGGTGCGCGAGCAGTTCGGCGCGCCCATCAGTTCGCAGCCCACCATCCGCAACATGATCGCCAACATGGGGACGGAGATCGAGTCGGCCCGGTTGATGGCGTGGTACGCCTGCTGGCTGAAGGACAGCGGCCGACCCTTCACCAAGGAAGCGGCCATGGCCAAGGTGAGCGCCTCGGAGGCGGCCTGGCGGGCGGCCGACACCGCCGTCCAGATCCACGGCGGCTACGGCTTCTGCAAGGAGTACGCGGTCGAACGCTACTACCGCGACGTGCGCGTGACCCGCATCTACGAGGGGACCAGCGAGATCCAGCGGCTGGTCATTGGGCGCAAGCTCCTCGCCGAGTACTAGTCCCGCAGCGGCTAGCGGCCGCGCAGGGCGACGACCAGGAGCCCCGCCCACGACCCGATCACGCAGAGGGCCGCCCCCACCAGGGCGGCCTTCCTTTCGCGGGGTGACAGGAGCACGCGGCGGCGCGCCGTCGGGACCACGCTGGCGACCAGGGCGGCGAGGAAGGCCAGGGCGCCGGCCGCCGCGGCGACCGTCACCAGGGGGTTGGCCGCGAACGCCGCCGCGGGCCGCCCCGACGCCAGGAGGATCGCGGCCCGGGTGCCGCCGCAGGTGGGGCAGGGCCATCCCGTCATCTCGCGCAGCGGACAGTGGACCACGGCCAGCAGCAGGTCGGGCACGAGGCGCGCGAGCAGCAGCCCCGCGGCGGCCAGCAGGCCCAGCATCAGCACGAGCGAGCGGGCCAGCGAAGAGCTTTCGGGGGCGAGCCGCACGGCGGCTAGTCCAGACCCAGGGCGAACAGGAAGACGCTCGTGCCGATGAACGAGGCGCAGACGAGCAGCGGGGCCAGCACCGCGACCACCGCCCGCCAGGGGTCGGTGTCGTGGATGTTCCGCAGGCCGATCACGCACACCACGAGGGTCCACACGAGCCCCACGCCGGAGCCGCAGATGGGCACCAGGGCCAGGATGCCCGCGGCCTCGCTGTAGGCGGCCACGCGGAAGCTGGCTTCGAAGCCGAGGCGATTGCCCCCGACGAGGGTGAGCACCCCGTGCATGAGCGCGGCCTTGATGAACACGCCGATGGTCACGGTCAGCGGGCTGGTCAGGAAGGCGAAGAACGAGAAGAGGGGACCGGTGAAGATCTTGCCGTAGTCCTCGGCCACGAGCGCCTGCAGCGAACTGCCGGCGAGGGACCACATCCAGGCGAAGAGCGCCGCGACGACACCCAGCACGATCGTGAACAGCAGGGGCTGGCCGAGGCCGACCTGGCTCGGCATGCGGCGGAAGAAGATGCCCGGCGTCAGCAGCACGTCCTTGATCGTCAGGTACAGGCCGTTGAGGAATCCGAAGCGCTCGCGCCGCTCCCAGGGGGGCAGCAGCAGGTCCTCGGTGGCCGACGAGCCGAGGCCCTCGTCGAAGCCGCCCCCGATGTCGTTGCCGGCGGGGCCGCCGTGTCCGTTGTCGTCGAGTCGCATGCGCGCCTTTCTGCGCCGGGGTCGTCGCCGGGGCCGCGGGTCCCGGGGCTGTCCCTACCTACGCCCGGTCCCCGCGAACGTTGCATCCGGAACGGCTTCATTCCAGGACGCCGGTCTCGCCCTCGCTGCGCGCCACGAAGACGGCGCCGCAGCTGTCGCTCCACACGTTCACCGCGGTGCGGCACATGTCCAGCACCGGATCGATGGCCAGGATCAGGGCCAGCCCCTCCAGCGGCAGTCCCACCGCCTCCAGGATCACCGAGATCATCACGAGTCCCGCCGCGGGGATGCCCGCCGCGCCGATGCTCGCGAGCAGGGCCGTGAAGACCACCACGAACTGGGCGCCGAACCCGAGCTCGATGCCGTAGGCCTGGGCGATGAACATGGCGGCTACGCACTCGTACAGGGCCGTGCCGTCCATGTTCACGGTGGCGCCGAGGGGCAGCACGAAGCTCGTCACCCGGTTGCTCACGCCGGCGTCCTTCTCGACGGCGTTGAGGGTCAGGGGCAGGGTGGCCGAGGAACTGCGGGTCGAGAACGCGGTCAGGAGCACCGGGGCCATGATGCGGGCCTGCTTCAGGGGCGACACCCGGGCCGTGACGCGCAGCAGCAGCGGCAGCGTCACCGCCGCGTGCAGGACCAGGGCGCCGAGCACCGTCAGGCCGTACCGGGCGAGGGGCCCGAAGGCCTCGAAGCCGCTGCCGGCCGTGGTCCTGGCCATCAGGCCGAAAATGCCCATGGGCGCCGTGGCGATCACCCAGCCGGTGATCTTCATCATGGCGGCGAAGAGGCTCTCCCAGAAGGCCAGCAGCGGCCGGCCCGTTTCGGCGGGCAGGTTGGCCGCGGCCAGGCCCAGCAGCAGGCAGAAGAAGATCAGGGGCAGCATCTGGCCCTCGGCCGCCGCGGCGACCGGATTGCTCGGCACCATGCGCTGCAGGATGAGCACGATGTCGCCGGCGCCGTGGCCCTCGAGCTTGGCGGCCAGGTCGGGCGAGGCCTCGGCCAGGCCCATGCGCACGCCGACGGCCTCGCCGTTGCTCCGACCGGGCTGCACGATGTTGACCAGCAGCAGCCCCACGAGGATCGCCGCGAGGCTCGTGGCGATGTACCAGCCGAAGGTCTTGCCGAAGAGGCGCCCGAGGCCGCGGCTGGCGCCCACGCTGGCGATGCCTGCGATGATCGAACCGGCGATGAGCGGCACGATGACCATCTTCAGGGCCCGCAGGAAGAGCACGCCCAGGAAGTCGAACACGGCGAAGGGGTGGATGCCGCCCCACAGGCGGGTGCCGGCGGGCCAGAGCAGGCCGGCGCCCACGCCCAGCACCAGGGCGATGAGGATCTGCCAATGGAGGTCGAGTCTGCGCACGGCGGCGTCTCTCTTTCGTGGTGGCGACCGGCAGGAGGTCCGGCCGCCCCGGGAGTCTAGCGGCGCCGTCGGGACCGCTCAAGGCCGAACCGCCCCCGATTTGGCGTGGCCAAGCCCCGTCAAGCTGCTAATATGTCCCGGTTTGGAGCCACACACCTGCCGGGACGCCTCGCCACGTCCCCTTCCGATCCGGAGGAATCCCATGCGCTGGACCGTAGCCTCGACCGCGCCCGCCGCCACCGCGGCCGACCTGGTGGTCTTTCCCGTCTTCCAGGCCGATGACAAGGCCGACTTCCGTTCCGTGGACCGCTCCGGCGGGCCGGGCCGGGCCCTGGCGCCGATCGCCCGCAAGGGCGGCTTCAAGGGGGCCGACGGCAACCTGCTCGCCCTGCACCGCGACGACCTGAAGGCCGGCTGGGTGCTCCTGGTCGGGCTGGGCGCCGCCGCCGACGCGGGGCTCGAGACCATCCGCAAGGCGGCCGGCCGCGTCGCCAGCCGGGCCCGGGAAATGGGCGCCGTCCGGGTGGCCGTGGTCCTGCCGGCGGCGGGGGTGCTCCCCTTCGATGATCGCGCCGTCGCCCGCTGCTGGGCCGAGGGGGCCGAGATGGCCCTGTCCCCGACCGGCGAGCTGAAGACCGGCCGTCGGGACAGGCCCGTGCCCGACGCATGGAAGCTGCTGGCCGACCGCGCGCGCGTCCGCGACCTGAAGGCCGGCCTCGCGGAGGCCGAGGCCTTCGTCGCCGGCTGCCTCTTCGCCCGCGGGCTGGTGAACCTGCCGCCGAACGTGCTGACACCGGTGGGCCTGGCCGAGCGGGCCCGCGACATGGCCAAGGCCGAGGGTCTGAGCTGCCGCATCTACAACGTGCCCCAGTTGCGCAAGATGAACATGGGCGGCCTGCTGGGCGTGGGGCAGGGCAGCCGCCAGGAGCCGCGCCTGATCAGCGTCCACTACCGCAGCGGCGCCCGCCGCGCGCCGAAAGTGGCCCTCGTGGGCAAGGGCGTCACCTTCGACACGGGGGGCATCAGCCTCAAGCCCGGCGCGGGCATGGACCTCATGAAGTCCGACATGGGAGGCGCCGCCGCCGTGCTGGGCGCCGTGCTCATCGCGGCCCGGCTGCGCCTGCCGGTCGACGTCCACGTGGTCGTGCCCACCGCCGAGAACATGCCCGACGGCCTGGCCATCAAGCCCGCCGACGTCCTGACCATGGCCAACGGCAAGACCGTCGAGGTCCTCAACACCGACGCCGAAGGGCGGCTCATCCTGGCCGACGGGCTCTGGTTCGCCGAGCGGGAGAAGCCCGTCCACGTCATCGACGCGGCGACCCTCACCGGAGCCTGCGTCGTGGCCCTGGGCAACCACTTCGCCGGCCTCATGGGCAGCAGCGGCGAGCTCATGGACATCCTGCGCCAGGCCGGCGGCGAGACCCACGAGCGCGTCTGGCCGCTGCCGCTGGTCGACGAGTTCAAGGACGAGGTGAAGGGCACCTGGAGCGACCTGAAGAACCTGGGCAACGGCCGCGAGGCGGGCGCCGAGACGGCGGCCGCCTTCCTGTCGAATTTCGTGGGCGACGGGACGTCCTGGGCGCATCTCGACATCGCGGGCCCGGCCTACGTCACGGCGCCCCAGCCCACCTGCCCCAAGGGCGGGACCGGCTTCGGGGCCCGTCTGATCGCGCGCGCCCTGCAGATTCTTGGCTCCTGAAGCGACGCCGCCCCTCGACGCCGCACCCGCTTCCGGGCGGGTGCGGTTGTCGTCCCTGGACCGGCGCGCGCTGCTGGGCACCATCACCCACCTGGCTCTGCCCGTGGTGCTGGGCAACCTGGCCCAGACCCTGATGGGCCTCGTCGACACCCTGATGGTCGGCCGCCTCGGTGCGGCCGAACTGGCCGCCGTCGCCGTGGCCACCCTGCTCTTCTCGGCCCTTTCGAGTTCCATCAAGGCCCTCGACGTGGGCGTGCAGAGCTTCACGGCCCGCCGGGT
>JAGRNP010000167.1 GCA_020440705.1 bacterium
CGGCGCCGCCGGCGGCAAGCGTCCCCGCCGGCGTCCGCTCCCCCGCAAGGGCCGCCCCGCGGGCGGGCGCACGCGCCTGGACGCCGCCGAGACGGCTGGCAAGCCGGCCCGTCGCACCAAACCCAAGCGGCGCAAGTGATTTGAAGGCCCTTGCCGACCCCCGGGCCGCCGCCCGCCGGAGACGCCCGTGACCGGTTCGCCCGCTCGCCCCGCCCCGCCCACGGCCGCCGTGCTGACCACGGTGCTGACCATCTCCGCCCTGTACGCGCCGCAGCCCCTGCTGCCGGTGCTGCAGGCGGCCTTCGGCGTCTCGCGCGAGGCGGCCGCGGCCCTGACCACGGTCACCTTCGTGCCGCTGGCCCTCGCGCCCCTGGCCTACGGTCTGCTGCTCGAGCGGGTGCCCGCGGCGCGCGTGCTGCAGGTGGCGGTGCTGGCGTTGGCGGCTAGCGAGTTCGCCTTCGCGGCGGCCGACGACTTCGCCGTGCTGCTGGTGCTGCGTGTCGTGCAGGGGCTGCTGATCCCGGCGCTGCTCACCGCGGCCATGACCTTCCTGTCGCGCCGCGCCCGCACCGGCGGGGCGCCCCGCGCGCTGGCCGTCTACGTGGCGGCGACCATCGTCGGCGGCTTCCTCGGCCGGGCCGTGTCCGGCGCCCTGGCCGCGGCCTGGGGCTGGCGCGTCAGCTTCGTGGTGCTGGGGGTGAGCCTGCTGGCGGTGGCCGTCGGCCTCGTCCGCCTGCCCGGCGACGCCCCGCCACCGGCCTCCGGGCGCCGCACGGTGGGGCTCGGCGCGCTGCTGCGGCGGGCCGACCTGGCCCGCGCCTATGGCCTCATCTTCACCGTCTTCCTCGTCTTCGCCGCGATCATGAACTTCCTGCCGTTCCGGCTGACCGAACTGCGACCCGACGCGGATCCGGCCCGCATCGGGGCCATGTACGCGGGCTACGTCATGGGCGTCGTCTCCTCCCTGGCCGCGCCGGCCGTGGTGCGGCGCCTGGGCGGCGAGCGCCCGGCGATCCTGCTCGGACTCGGCGTGCTGGTGCTGGCCCTCGCCGGACTCGCCGCCGGGTCGGTGCCGGTGCTGGGAGCGAGCATGTTCGTGTTCTGCGGGGCCATGTTCCTGGTGCACGCCACCGCTTCCGGCCTCGTGAACCGGCTGGCGGCGGTGGACGAGCGCGGCCGGGCCAACGGTCTCTACGTGGCCTTCTACTACGGCGGCGGGGTGGTGGGCTCGTTCGCGCCCGGCTGGGTGTACCGCCACGGCGGATGGTCGGGCTTCCTGACGGCGCTGGCCGGGGTGGCGGTGGTGGCCTGGCTGGTGGCCCGGCGCCTGCCCGCGCGATTCGATCTGGCCGTGCCGGCCGAATTCGGCGACCATGTGCGCTGAATCATCACAGCGCCCCAGCACCCGGGAGTGGACATGCCGGAACTGATCGCTGCCCCCACCGTCATCCAGGCGGCGGGCAACAAGCCCAAGCTCATCGAGGAGTACGCCGGCCGGGTGAACAGCGGGCACACGTCCGTCAGCGTGGCCCGCATGGTCGGCCCCGAGGGCTGGATCGAGCCCGGACAGACGCCGGAGTTCGAGGAGATCACCGTGGTGCTGGCGGGGCTGCTGCGCGTCGAGCACGCGGACGGTCACCTCGATGTCCGCGCCGGCCAGGCGGTCGTCGCCCGGCCCGGCGAGTGGGTGCGCTATTCCTGCCCGGAACCGGGCGGGGCCGAGTACGTGGCGGTGTGCCTGCCGGCGTTCGCGCCGGACACGGTGCACCGCGACGAGGAGTGAGCCGAGTCGACGCAGCCCGTGGTCCGTCCCCTGCCGGCGGGCCCCGCAACAACCTGGACCGGGCATCCGCCCCCCAACCCGAACCGGAGACAGACCCATGACGCACATCGCCCGCAGATCCATCGCCCTGGCGCTGGTGACCCTCCTGGTCGCCGCCGCCGGATGCGCCAGCATGAGCAACCAGGACAAGGGAGTCCTCATCGGGGCCGGCAGCGGCGCCGCCATCGGCGGGGTCATCGGCAGCCAGTCCGGCAACACGGCCGTGGGCGCCATCCTCGGCGCCGCCATCGGCGGCGTGGCCGGCGGCCTCATCGGCGACTACATGGACGACCAGGCCGAGGAGATCCGGCGCGACCTCGACGGCGCCACCGTCGAGCGCATCGGCGAGGGCATCAAGATCACCTTCGACTCGGGGATCCTCTTCGACGTCGACCGCTCCGAACTGCAGCCGGCGGCGCGGACGAACCTGACCAAGCTGGCCGGGATCCTCAACAAGTACGACGACACGGAGATCCTCATCGAGGGCCACACCGACGCCACCGGCAGCGCCGAGCACAACATGGCGCTCTCGCGCAACCGGGCCGACTCGGTGGCCCGCTACCTCGAGGGGCAGCAGGTCATCCCGACCCGGTTCACCCTGATGGCCTACGGCGAGGAGCAGCCGATCGCCGACAACACCACGACGGCGGGCCGCGCGGCGAACCGGCGGGTCGAGCTGGCCATCATGGCCAACGACAAGCTGAAGAAGGAAGCGGAGCGGAAGGCCGGCTAGCCGGCTCCGGAGCCGGGGAGGTCGGAGTGGACCCGATCTCCCGCTGACGCTATCATGGGCGCGCGGCCGAACGGTCGCGCGCCGCCCGTTTCTGCGCCCCGCCCGGCGCCCGTGGCCACCGACGAAGAGGGAGCGATGAAGAGGATCACCAGCAGGATCAACCCCGCCGACGCCGCGTTCCGCGAGAACGACCGGCGCAACCGGGATCGGACCGCAGCCCTGCACGAGCTGCTGGCCGACATCCGGCAGGGGGGCAGCGACAAGGCCCGCGAGCGCCACACCTCGCAGGGCAAGCTGATGGTGCGTGACCGCATCGAGGCGCTGCTCGACCCCGGCTCGCCCTTCCTCGAGCTCTCCCCCCTGGCCGGACACGGACTCTACGACGGCGGCGCCAAGGCGGCGGGCCTGGTCACGGGCGTGGGGCAGGTGCACGGCCGTCAGGTGATGATCGTCGCGAACGACGCCACGGTGAAGGGCGGCAGCTACTATCCGGTCACGGTGAAGAAGCACCTGCGGGCGCAGGAGATCGCGCGCGAGAACCGGCTGCCCTGCGTCTACCTGGTGGACTCGGGCGGCGCCTTCCTGCCCATGCAGGACGAGGTCTTTCCCGACCGCGAGCACTTCGGCCGCATCTTCTACAACCAGGCGACCATGAGCGCCCTGGACATCCCCCAGATCAGCTGCGTCATGGGCCTGTGCACCGCCGGCGGCGCCTACGTGCCGGCCATGAGCGACGAAGTGGTGATCGTGAAGGACCAGGGCACGATCTTCCTCGGCGGACCGCCCCTGGTGAAGGCGGCCACCGGCGAGGAGGTCACGGCCGAGGAGCTGGGTGGCGGCGACGTGCACACGCGCATCAGCGGCGTGGCCGACCACCTCGCCAACGACGACGCCCACGCCCTGCGCCTGCTGCGCGACGTGGTCGAGAACCTGGGCCCGACCCACACCGCACGCACGCCCTGCGCCGTGCCCGAGGCGCCCCACTACGATCCGGACGAGCTGTACGGCGTGGTGAGCCACGACCCCAAACTGCCCTTCGACATCCGCGAGGTCATCGCCCGCATCGTCGACGGCAGTCGCATGCACGAGTTCAAGCCGCGCTACGGCACGACCCTGGTGACGGGGTTCGCGCGCATCCACGGCTACACCGTGGGGATCGTCGCCAACAACGGCATCCTGTTCAGCGCCGAGGCCCTCAAGGCGACCCATTTCATCGAGCTGTGCAACGCGCGGCGCATCCCGCTGGTCTTCCTGCAGAACATCACCGGCTTCATGATCGGCAGGCAGTACGAGCACGGTGGGATCGCGAAGGACGGCGCCAAGATGGTCAACGCCGTCAGCAACAGCACCGTGCCGAAGTTCACGGTCGTGGTCGGCGGCAGCTACGGCGCCGGCAACTACGGCATGTGCGGCCGCGCCTACCAGCCGCGCCTGCTGTTCATGTGGCCCCAGGCCAAGATCTCGGTCATGGGCGGCGAGCAGGCCGCGGGCGTGCTGCTGCAGGTGAAGAAGGACCAGCTGGCGCGCCACGGCGAAACCCTCAGCGCGGCGCAGGAGAAGGAGATCGTCGACCCGATCCTCGCCAAGTACGAGCAGGAGGGCCACGCCTACTACAGCAGCGCCCGCCTGTGGGACGACGGCGTGATCGATCCGGTCCAGACCCGCGACGTGCTCGGCCTCGGCCTGGCCATGTCGCTCAACGCGCCCATCGACGACGTCCGGTACGGCGTCTTCCGGATGTAGGGGGAGCCATGGCGATCCGCCAGCAGGCCGCCGGACGCGTGCTCGTCGTGACGATCGACGCGCCGGACGTGCGCAACGCCTTCGACAAGGCGACGATCGCGTCGCTGCGGGCCCTCTTCGAGGAGCTCGCCTTCCGCGACCCCCTGCCGCCGACCGGGGGCGAGGTCGGGCCCGGCGGCCGCCACCGGCCCCACGCCGTGGTCCTGGCCGCCACGGGCGCGGTGTTCTGCGCCGGGGCCCACCTGGGCGAGATGAAGGAACTCGGTGCGGCCGACTACCAGGAGAACATGACCGCCGCCCTGGACATGGGCGCCATGTTCCGCGCCGTGCGCGCCTGCCCGGTGCCCGTGGTGGCGCGGGTGCAGGGGCCGGCCTACGGCGGCGGCGTGGGGCTCGTGGCGGCGTGCGACATCGTGGTCGCCGCGCCCGAGGCGCGGTTCTGCTTCAGCGAGGTGAAGCTGGGACTCGTGCCCGGCGTGATCTCGCCGCTGGTCGTGGCCCGCATCGGCGGCGCGGCGGCGCGGCGCCTCATGCTCACGGCCGAGATCTTCGACTGCGACGAGGCCCACCGCATCGGGCTGGTCGACGTGGCGGCCGGCCCGGGGGGCCTCGACCAGGCCGTGGCCGGGGTCGTCGACGCCCTGCTCGCCGCCGGGCCCCAGGCCCTCGGCTTCTGCAAGGCGCTGCTCGAGGGCGTCGCGTCGCTCGGCTACGCGAAGAGCGCCGAGTTCTCGGCGCGCATGATCGCCGAAGCCCGCACCAAGCCCGAAGCCCAGGCCGCGTTGCAGGCCTTCTTCGCCAGGCAGCCGGCGCCCTGGGCGAGCGACGAGGAATGGACCCTGCCCCCGCAACCGGACGAGGACGAGCGATGAGCAACGAGCAGTTCGAGACCGAACGTCCCATCAGCCGGGTGCTCGTGGCCAACCGCGGCGAGATCGCCGTGCGCGTGATCCGCGCCTGCCGCGAGCTCGGCCTCGGCACGGTGGCCGTGTGCTCCGAGGCCGACCGCGACGCCCTGCCCGCCCGCCTGGCCGACGTGGCGGTGGTGATCGGTCCGGCGGCGCCGGCGGAATCCTACCTGCGCGGCGACCGCATCATCGCGGTCGCCCGCGAAACCGACGCCGACGCGGTGCACCCGGGCTACGGCTTCCTGGCCGAGAACGCGGCCTTCGCCCGGGCCTGCGGCGAGGCGGGGCTCGTGTTCATCGGGCCCTCGCCCGACGTCATCGCGAAGATGGGCGAGAAGACCGCGGCCCGGGCGATCATGGAGCAGGCCGGGGTGCCGGTCGTGCCCGGGGCGTTGCTGCCGGCGCCGGACGCCGACGGCAGCTATCCGGCCGCCGCGGTGCAGGCCGTGTGCGACGGCGTGGGCTACCCGCTGATGATCAAGGCGGCCTTCGGCGGCGGCGGCAAGGGCATGCGCCTGGTGACGTCGCCCGACCGGGTGGTGGCCGCCTGCGAGGCGGCGGCGCGCGAGGCCCGGGGCGCCTTCGGCGACGGCACGGTGTACGTGGAGAAGTTCATCGACCGGCCGCGCCACGTGGAGTTCCAGGTCTTCGGCGACCGCCACGGCAACCACGTGCACCTCTGCGAGCGGGAGTGCTCGATCCAGCGCCGGCACCAGAAGATCATCGAGGAGTCGCCTTCGCCGGCCCTCGACCAGGCCCTGCGCGACCGCATGGGGGCCGCGGCGGTGGCCGCGGCCGCGGCGGTGGACTACGAGGGCGCCGGCACGGTGGAGTTCCTGCTCGGCCAGGACGGTGCCTTCTACTTCCTGGAGATGAACACCCGGCTGCAGGTCGAGCACCCGGTGACCGAGCTGGTCACGGGCGCCGACCTGGTCCGGGCGCAGATCCGCGTGGCCGAGGGCCGGCCCCTGCCCTGGCGGCAGGAGGACATCCGGCCGCGGGGTCACGCCATCGAGTGCCGGTTGTACGCCGAGGACCCGGCCCGCGGGTTCATGCCTTCGCTGGGCAGGCTCCTCGTGCTGGACGAGCCGTCGGGCCCGGGCGTGCGCATCGACAGCGGCGTGCGCCGGGGCGACGAGGTCTCCATGCACTACGACCCCATGATCGCCAAGCTGAGCCTGCACGGGGACGACCGGCGGGCGGCGATCGACCGGGCGGTGGCCGCCCTGCGGCGCTACGCCGTGCTGGGCGTGACGACGAACATCGCCTACCTGCTGGCGATCCTGCAGCACGAGGCCTTCCGTGACGGTGCCCTGCACACGGGGTTCCTCGACGAGCACCTGCCCGACTGGCACGAC
>JAGRNP010000168.1 GCA_020440705.1 bacterium
CGCCGGCGTGGACAACCTGACACACACCCTGGCGTTCGAGTGGGCGCCGATGGGCGTGCGCGTGAACGCCGTCGCGCCGGGGTTCATCGCCACCGAGATGGTCATGGCCATGCCCGAGAAGGTGCGCGACATGATGGCCGAGAAGACCCCCCTGCAGCGCCTGGGCCAGCCGACGGAGATCGCCCGCGCCTACCTCTTCCTGGCCAGCGACGAGGCCGCCTTCGTGCACGGCGCCGTGCTGAGCGTCGATGGGGGGCTGGTGGCCTGATGGAACAGCAGAACGCCCGCATCGTCGCCACCGCCCTGCACGCCCCGGACCGGGTGGTGCCGAACGCGTGGTTCGACGCCCACCTGGGCGAGGACGTCAGCACCTGGCTCGAGGAGAACCTCACCATCCGCGAGCGGCGCTGGTGCGCCGATGACGAGAGCACGGCCGACCTGGTCACCGCCTGTGCCGGCTTCGTCACGGCCCTGGACATGGGCGCCAGCGACTTCAACCGCTACTGCTACGCCGTGGCCGAGAACGTCGAGGCCATGCTCGACGGCCCCGTGCTCGACCGCCTGGGCGAGATCCGGCAGCCGACCCTGGTCCTGGCCGGCGAGAACGACAACCTGATCCCCAACCGCTTCCTGCACGGCGGCCACACTCGCGACGTGTTCACGCCGGGCGTGGCGGCGATGCCGGACGCCGAGCTCGTCATGTTCGCGAAGTGCGGGCACTTCGTGCAGTTCGAGAAGGCGGACGAGACGAATGCGGCGGTGAAGGGGTTCCTGGGGCGGTAGGTGGGGTTCCGACCTAGCGAAGAAAAGAGGCGCTCCCGTCGGGGCGCCTCTTTTTCGTCCCCCGCGCGATCCGGGGTATGCGTGCTTCCGGGACTAGCGGAACAGGGCCTTTACGCCGCCCCAGCTCGCGGCCGACGTCGCGACCGGCTGGTTGGAAACCTCCAACGTGAACGCCGCGGAAAGCGAACCCGCGGCCTTCGCCGGGCCGAAGATGCCGACGAGGTGGCTGACCTGGAACAGGTACTCGTGGCCGGCCACGAGGACGTCATCGAGCACGAAGTGCCCGGGCCCGGCCACGTCGAGGCCGCCCTCGTTGGTGGTCAGATCGAAGAAGAACAGCTCGCCGCCGTCGAGGGTCACGTCGAGGGACATGAAGGACGTCTCGGATACCGTGAACCGGATTCCCGTCAAGGCCAGGGCTTCCAGTTGGCCGTTGAGGCTCCCGGACGTATCGGACACTTCAGACAGGTAGCTTCCGCTTACGGACAGGTCGGCGCCGGCGACGACGACCGAGGACTCGTGGATCGACCTCGCGTGGAGATCACCCACATCGATGGCCAGGTCCTGGGAGTAGGGGCCCGACAGGTCGGACCGGTGATCGATGAACTGCGAATCCACCCCGCCGAGATCGAAATAGCGCACTTCCGTCCGGCGGTCCAGGAAGTCGATCGAGATGTCGGCGAAGGCGAATCCGCCGAGGAGCAGGAGGAACAGGGTCGCGAGCAAGGAACAACGTTTCATGACAACATCCCCTTCGTTGTCCGGCGGCCCCCCATGGACCGCCCCGAGTCCATGACGGTAGGGACTCGCCGGGCGAGAATCAACCCCGGCCCCGGCGCTCTCCGCCGGACGGGTCGGGATCTCAACACGAGGGGTCACGCCGAACCAGCCCGGATGGCCGCATCTCGAGTTGAGGACCTTACGCAAGGCCGCGGGCCTCTATGGTGTGTCGCCCCGCCCCGCCAACCACCGCGCCCGCGTTTGCCCCCGCACATCGGCCAGATACGCCTCCGTCGGCTCCCCGCTCGACGCGTTCCCCTCGAGCACCGCGTGGATGTGCTTCACCAGCACCTGCCCGACCGCGTGCAGGGCGTCGTGGCGGTCCAGCCCCTCGGCCTGCAGGCGCGCCATGGCCTCCTGCACTTCGACCACGCCCGTCAGCAACTGGTTCTCGATCACCACGTGGATCACGGCGTGGAGTTGTGCGGCGGGCAGGTCGATGCCCGCTTCGGCGTGGTGGTGCCTGACCAGGGCGATGCGGGCGTCCTCGTCGAGGGCGAACCACGCGCGGGAGGTCGGGGCGACCAGGGGGTCGTAACGGTCCATGGGGCGACGCCTTTCGCGGAGATCGGGGGCTCAGGGCCCATTCTACCCCCGAATTCCCACGCCGACGAGGGCCGATCGCAGCCGCCAATTCCCTTGACCCGCTCCCGACCGCCGCCCCATCTTTGTCCGGCCCCCGCATGAACCCCGGCGCGCGTCCGCGCCCGAACCAAGGAGCCCCGATGCGACTTCCGAAGATCCTGCTGAACGCGCTGCTGGCGCTGTGCCTGCTGCTGCCCGCGGCCGCCGCCCTCGGCGCCGACGAAGACCCCTACCTGTGGCTCGAGGAAGTCGACGGCGAGAAGGCCCTCGCCTGGGTTACCGAGCGCAGCGCGGCCGACCAGGCCGAGCTCGAGGCCGTGCCCGAGTTCGCGCCCATCCACGAGAAGCTGCAGGAGATCTTCACCTCCAACGACCGCATCCCGTACCCCAGCGTGCAGGGCGACTACCTCTACAACTTCTGGCAGGACGCCGAGCACGTGCGGGGCATCTGGCGCCGCACGACCCTGGCCAGCTACCTGTCCGACGCCACCGAGTGGGAGACGGTGATCGACGTCGACGCCCTGGCCGAGGCCGACGGCGAGAACTGGGTTTGGAAGGGCGCGCAGGGCCTGTACCCCGACTACGACCTCTACCTGGTGAACCTGTCGCGGGGCGGCGGCGACGCCACGGTGGTGCGCGAGTTCGACGCCCGCACCAAGGAGTTCGTGAAGGGCGGCTTCGAACTGGCCGAGGCCAAGAGCCAGATCGGCTGGCGCGACGAGAACGCGGTCTGGGTGGGCACCGATTTCGGCGAGGGCAGCCTGACCGAATCCGGCTACCCGCGCATCGCCAAGCTGTGGCTGCGGGGCACCGACCTCGCCGAGGCCAAGACCGTGTTCGAGGGCAAGACGACCGACGTGTCGGCCGGGGTCTACACGATCCACACGCCCGATGGCGACTACGACATGGCCTACCAGACGCCGGAATTCTTCCGCGGCAGCTACTTCCTCATGCGCGATGGCAAGCCCGTCGCCCTGCCGATTCCCGAGGACGCCGACCCCCAGGGCATCTTCAAGGGCCAGTTCATGTTGAAGCTGCGCACGCCGTGGCGGCCGGCCGCGGACGAGTTTCCCGCCGACGCCCTGCTGTCGATCGACCTGGAGAAGTTCCTCGCCGGCGACCGCGACTTCGAGGTCCTGTTCACGCCCGAGGCGCGCGTCTCGCTGGGCCGGGTCGCCAACACCGCGAACATGCTCCTGCTGAGCACCCTCGACAACGTGGCCAGCCGCATCTACAAGCTGACCCGCGAGGGCGGCGCCTGGCAGCGCAACGAGATCGCCCTGCCCGGTCTCGGCACCGCCGGCATGCTCGGCATGAGCGACTCGAGCGACGACTTCTTCTTCACCTACACCGACTTCCTCACCCCGTCGAGCCTCTACTACGTGGCCGCGAACGAGGCGCCGGTCCAGGCCAAGTCGTCGCCCGAGTGGTTCGACGCCACCGGCATGGAGGTCGTCCAGTACGAGGCCACGGCCAAGGACGGCGTGAAGATCCCCTACTTCCTCTTCACGCCCAAGGGCTACGAGGCCAACGGGAAGAACCCGACGCTGCTGTACGGCTACGGCGGCTTCGAGGTGAGCATGCGGCCGAGCTACTCGGCGACCGTCGGCACCTCCTGGGTGGAGCGCGGCGGCGTCTACGCCCTGGCCAACATCCGGGGCGGCGGCGAATTCGGTCCGGACTGGCACAAGGCGGCCATGCAGGAGAACCACCAGACGAACTTCTCGGACTTCATCGCCGTGGCCGAGGACCTGATCGCGCGCAAGGTCACCTCGCCGCAGAAGCTGGGCATCGCGGGCGGCTCGCAGGGCGGCCTGCTGGTGGGCGGCACCTTCGTGCAGCGTCCGGACCTCTTCGAGGCCGTCGTCTGCCAGGTGCCCCTGCTCGACATGAAGCGCTTCAACAAGCTGCTCGCCGGCGCGAGCTGGATGGCCGAGTACGGCAACCCCGACACCGACGACTGGGACAACTACATGAAGTCCTGGTCGCCGTACCAGAACGTGAAGAAGGACGTCGACTACCCGAAGGTCTTCTTCTTCACCTCGACCCGCGACGACCGCGTGCACCCGGGCCACGCCCGCAAGATGGTCGCCAAGATGACCGACTACGGCCATCCGGTGTACTACTTCGAGAACACCGAGGGCGGCCACGCCGGCGCGGCCAACCTCAACCAGCGGGCCTACATGTGGGCGCTGACGTACGCCTATCTGTGGAAGATGCTGAAGTAGGGCTCCGGCCGGACCGGACCGGACAGGTACACGACGCGCGACGGCCGGCGGGGCGATCCCGCCGGCCGTTCATCGCCCCGCTTCCGGTTGAGATCTCAACAGATCGGCGAACCGACGCGGCCTACCGCGCCCCCAGCTTCGCCCGCACCTCGCCGCCCCACCCCGAGACCACCCACAGATCGGCCTTGGCCTCGCCGGCCGCCGAAACCGCGATCCACACGGCCCGCTCGCCGTCCGGCATCACGTCGTAGGCGTGGTTGTAGGTGGCGTCGTCGACCGGGCCGGTGAAGGCCGGCTCGGGCAGGCCGGGGTCCAGGTTCGCGCCAGGCGTGACCCCGACGGACATCACCTGCCGCTCGCCGAGGAAGTAGAGAGTGCGCCCGTCGTGCGACCAGCTGGGATCGTGGCCGCCCTCGACCGAGATCTGCACCCGGTTGCGTCCGTCCGGCCAGGAGATGACGTACACCTCCTCGCGGCCGGACTCGTCCGAGTCGTAGGCCACCCAGCGGTTGTCCGGCGACATGGCGCCGTTCTGCTCGCGGAATCCGGAGGTGATGAACGGGATCGGTTCGCCGCCCTGCTCCAGGTCGATGGCCCACACGTCACGCCCGTTGGTCAGGGCGTTGACCAGGAGCCAGCGGCCGTCGCGCGAAATGGAGGTCGGCGCGACCTCGATCTTCTCCTGCTGGTAGAGGGGGCGCGTCTCGCCGGTGCCGTCGGGGCGCCGTTCCGCGACGATGAAGGTCGATCCGAGGTCGTAGCGGAAGATGATGCCGCCGGTGACCGGGTTCCACAGGGGGTTGTGGGCGTCCTCGTCGACGGTGATGCGGACGCGGGTGCCGCGCGCGAGGTCGTAGTTCCACAGCACGCAGTTGGGCGTGCGCACCTCGCGCACCAGGATGTGGCGCCCGTCCGGCGAGACCCGCGGCTGGGCCCAGCTCGCCTCCTCGGGGAAGACCGGCGTCATGCGGCCGTTGCGGTCGACGAAGCTGAGCGCGCGCCGCGCGGCCATCAGGCCACCCGAGGTGCTCCGGTTGAAGATCAGGGTGCCGTTGCGGGAGATCTCGTAGCAGCCGCGCAGCATAGTCGCCGCGGGCACCTGGGTGAGCACGCTGAAGGCGTCGCCCCGCAGGGTCAGGGTGGCCGGGTCGATCCGGCTCGCCATGACCTCGGAGCCCGAGTTCCGGAACCAGAGCAGGATGTCCGGCGGCAGGAACTGCGGCGACGAGCCCTGGATGCCGAGGGCGCGGCGTTCGCCGTTGGCGAGATTCATCGCCGAGAGGCGCTCGCTGCCGGTGGTCTCGGCGGTGTACACGAGCCAGTCGGTGCCGGGCACGCGGAGCGCGTGGTAGGTCTGGGTCTCCTCGTCGGTGACCGGCACGATCGTCTCGCGCGGGCCGCCGGCTTCGGGCACCCGGTGCACGCCGCGGTCGGTGGCGTTGCTGCCCCCGCCGCTGAAGTAGATGTAGCCGTCGTCGGCCCATTCGATGTGGGTCGCCATCATGTCGCAGTCGGCCAGGCGCTGGGGCGCGCCGCCCTCGACCGGCACCTTGTAGAGCACCCGCTCGCCGATCTTGAGGTAGGCGAGCCAGCGGCTGTCCGGCGAGAAGGTCGGGTTCGAGGCGTCCTCGGTGCCGACCAGCCGGCGCTCGCCGAACTCGTCGAGGCGGCGCAGCACGATGGGCTCGGTGCCGGACAGGCTGATGGGCACCCAGGCGACCGTCTGGCCGTCCGGCGAGAGGGCGGACAACGACCAACCGTTGAAGCCCGCGCCCGCGATCACCTGGCGCACCACCGGCACCGGGGGCACCTGCACCGAGTCATGCCCGAAGCGCATCCCGGCCACGGCGGCCACCGCGACGAGCACCATCAGCACCGGCACGAGCCAGCGCGGCAGGCCGCGCGAGCCGCCGTCGGTCGTCGCCGCCGGGTCGGGCTCGTCCACCCCGGCCATCAGCTCGAGCCGCAGGTCGTTGATGTCGTGCAGGCGCTCCTTCGCGTCGCGCGCCAGGCAGCGCGCCAGGCCGCGCCGCACCGCGGGCGACACGCCGGCGGGCAGGGCGTCCAGGCCGAGGTCGCGGGTGAGCACGGCG
>JAGRNP010000169.1 GCA_020440705.1 bacterium
CGTTTACGACCGCGAGTCGCTGCGGGCGGTCAAGACCACCAAGCTGCCGCCGCTGCCGCCCCAGTACAAGGGCACGTCCCTGGGCATCACCTTCATCTTCAACCTGGAGCCTGGCAAGTGAGTGCATTCCCGGTCCCGCATCCGCGGCACGTGCTGCGCTGCCTGGTCCTCGCCGGCCTGCTGGTGGTCCTGACCGCCGGCGGCGCCGTGGCCCAGCGCAACGCCGACTACATCATCGAGCACACCTCGACCGCGTTCATCAAGACCGACGTCAAGATGACGCCGCTGGACGTGCTGGCCGGCGGCGAGAAGTCGGTCCGCGCCGCCGACCTCCTCTTCCAGGTGGTGGGCAACGACCTCTACTACAGCGGCCTGTTCCGGGTGGGCGAGAAGGAGGGGGGCGCCGACAGCCTCGCCTTCCAGTACGCCATCGAGGGCACCGTCGAGGGTCCCCTGCGCGACGCCGGCCAGACCGGCGAGGACGCCCCGACGACCATCAGCCTCAACCTGCTGACCTGGCCGGGGCGGCAGCTCATCCTGAACAAGCGCTACCGACCGCTGCCGTCCCAGATGCGCCCGACGGCCCACCACTTCGCCAACGAGGTGATCTACGCCCTGACCGGCGAGAAGGGGATCACCATGACCCGGGTGGTGTTCTCCCGCGACGACGGCACCGGCAGTGACCTCTACGTGGTCGACTACGACGGCGAGGGGGTGCAGCGCCTCACCTCGAACCGGGTGCTGAACATCTGCCCGAGCTGGTCGCCGGACAACAGCCGGATCGCCTTCACGAGCTACCGCAACCACTTGCAGGGTCTGTTCCTGCTCGACACGACCAACGGCCGGGTCACCCAGATCATCGAGCAGGGGGGGCTGAACTTCGGGGCCGACTGGCATCCGGACGGCACCGAACTGCTGGTTTCCCTGTCCCGGTCGGGCAGCCCGGAGATCTACCGCATCACCCCGGAGGGGAAGATCATCAAGCGGCTGACGGTCTCGCCGGCCATCGAAATCAGCCCCAGCTGGTCGCCCGGGGGCCGGGATCTGGTTTTCAGTAGTGACAGGACGGGCACGCCTCAGTTATATATCATCGACAGCGAGGGAACCGGCCGACGCCGGTTGACCTTCGAGGGCCGGTACAACGAATCGGCGGTCTGGTCGCCCAACGGCGACAAGATCGCCTACGCGACC
This sequence comes from bacterium, assembly GCA_020440705.1. NCBI lineage: Bacteria > bacterium. The sequence goes on from JAGRNP010000169.1 coordinate 1,192, forward strand.
CGGGAGGGGGACTTCACCCAGATCGTGGTCATGAAGTCCACCGGCGAAGACCGTCGCATCGTCACCGACGGCAAGTGGCGCAACTGCGAAGACCCCAGCTGGGCTCCGGACGGCCGACACCTGGTGTTCGCTTCGGATCGCAGCGGAGTCTTCAAGTTGTATGTGTACGACGACGTGGAAGGCAGCTTCCGCCAGTTGACATTCGGGAATGAACCCGATATTTCTCCCGACTGGTCCCACTAGCCCGCAGGGATGCGGGTGGTCGGATCGGCGAGGACAACACCGACAAAATCGCAAGGAGAGTTCCGGCATGAACCGAGCTTGGATGAACCGCACGCTGCTGCTTCTGGCCAGCTTCTCGCTGATCGCCGCCCTGACGCTGCTGGCGGGGTGCGGCGGCGGTGATGCCGCCGTCGAGGACGATCCCACCGCCGGGGCGGGCCAGCAGGTCGAGGAACTGGCGCCGCCGCCGGTCGCCGAGGAGAGGACCGAGCCCGTGGTGCCCGAGCGCCCGGACTACGCCAACATGGATCCGTCCGAGTACGGCGTCCAGGACGTCTTCTTCGGCTTCGACCAGTACGAATTGGACAACAAGGCCATGGGAATCCTGTCGGCCAATGCGCGGGCCATCCGCGAGGCCGGCACCGTGATCCTGATCAGCGGCCACTGCGACGAGCGGGGCACGCTGGAGTACAACCTGGCTCTGGGCGAGAAGCGCGCCAACGCCGTGCGCGACTACCTGGTGAGCCTGGGCGTGCCGGCCTCGAAGCTGCGCGTGACCAGCTACGGCGAGAACCGCCCCTTCGCCAAGGGCAGCAACGAGGACGCCTGGGCCAAGAACCGCCGCGCCCACTTCGAGCGTCCGTAACGGAACAACGGCCGGCGTTCGCGGAGGCCGGCCGGAGAGCAGGGAAGCGTCATGGAGTTCACCAAGGCCGGCCGTGGCCGGCGGCCTGGGGTGTCGCGGCGCCGACCCGGAACGATGGCGGCGGCCGGCATCCTGGCGATGCTGGCCGCCCTCGTGCTGGGCGGCTGCGCACCGCAGCTGAATCGGATCGAGACCGGCGTGCAGGACAACCGGGACGCCATGTCCCGCCTGCAGGCCGAGAACAAGCGTCTGGCCCAGGAAGTCGAGGCCCTGGCGGCCCTGCTGCGCATGGACAAGGAGGCCGGCAACGAGACCTCGGCCATGCGCCTGGCGAAACTCAGCCAGGTGTCGGCGCGCATGGACCAGCTCCTGCAGAAGCTCGACGACAACGCCGAGTACATGCGCGAGCTGTCGGCGCGGGTCGATCTGCTGGCGACCCGGCAGGGGGTGCCCGCCCTGAGCACCTACAAGCCGGTCGACCAGCCGGCGGCGGACACCGAAGTGCTGCCCGAGGAAGGCCGGTCGATCATGGCCCAGGCCGAACTCGACCGCAGCCGGGGCAACACCGAGCTCGCCCAGGAGGGCTACGAGGAGTTCCTCGCCAACTATGGCGATGCCGAGGCGGCCGACGAGGCCACCTACTGGCTGGGCGACCTGGCCTACGGCGCCGACCGGCACGAGGCCGCGCTGGCCCGCTTCGAGGAACTGCTCGCCAAGTGGCCGCGCAGCCCGCGGGCCCCGGCGGCCCTGTACAAGGGGCGCGCCTGCCTGATGGCCCTCGGGCGCACCAACGAGGCCTGGGAGTGGGGCGGTCGCCTGCTGTCCCAGTTCCCCGAGTCGGACGAGGCCGCGCTGCTGAGCACGGTCGAAGAAGGCAACTGACAAAGGAGTACCCGCAGGTGTCCAAGCATTCCGTCCTGAAGATGGCCCGCGGCCTGTCGACCGTGTTCCGCCCGGTCGAGGTCACCGACATCGACGACACCCACCACGCCTTCATCGTGCGCTACAGCGGGGACTACATCACCCACGCCCACGACAAGGACGAGTTCGTCTACATCCTGGAGGGCAGCCTGGTCGTCGAGATGGAGGGGAGCGAGGTGGAGGTGCGGCAGGGCGAGGCGATCCTGATCCCGGCCGGCACCCGGCACCGCCCGCGCTGCCGGAACTTCGCCCTCGGTCTCGTCGTCGAGACCAAGGGCCTGCAGAAGCAGATGGATCCCCAGGTCTGACGGGCCCTGTCCGGCAAAGCGAAGGGCGGCCCTCCGGGGCCGCCCTTTCGCGTGCGATCGGCGGTGCGTCGGGGCTACAGCTCGTCGCGCGGCTCGGAAAGCGTCTTCTCGATCCAGAGCACGTCGTCGCGGCTGCCGATGTACAGCGGCGTCCGGGCGTGCAGGGAATCGGGCACGATGTCCAGGATGCTCCGCGCGCCGTCGCTGGCGTAGCCGCCCGCGTTCTCGGCGATGAAGGCCAGCGGCGCCGCCTCGCAGGTCAGGCGCAGCTTGCCCACGGGTTTGCCCATGGTGGGCGGGTAGAGGTAGACGCCGCCCTTGAGCAGGTTGCGGTGGAAGTCCGACACCAGCGAGCCGATGTAGCGCGCGGTCATGCCGGCGCCGCGGTTCGGGGCGTCCTTGCGGGTGGTCTGGGTGTCGCGGCCGTACTTGAGCTGGCGCACCACGTCGCGCACCGCCGGCTCCCACTTGGGCTCGTAGGCCTCGTTCACCGAGTAGATGCTGCTGCGGAAGGGGATCCGGATGTCCTCGTGGCTGAGCAGGAACTCGCCGATGCTCGGGTCGAGGGTGAAGCCGTGCACGCCGTGGCCCGCCGTGTAGACGAACATCGTGCTCGAGCCGTAGATCACGTAGCCGGCGGCGATGAGATCGCGTCCCGGCTGCAGGATGTCCTCGTCGTCGATCTCGCCCAGCGGATGCTTCTTGCGCCAGATGCCGAAGATGGTGCCCACCGAGACGTTCACGTCGATGTTCGAACTGCCGTCCAGGGGGTCGAAGATCACGATGTAGCTGCCCGAACCCGAGGCCACGTCGGGGAAGACCGGATCGGCCAGCTCCTCGCTGCCCATGACCCCGACCTGCCCCTTGGTGCCCATGCAGCGCATGAAGATCCGGTTGGCGTAGTCATCGAGCTTCTGGACCGTCTCGCCCTGGACGTTCTCGGCCCCGGTGCTGCCGAGGATGTCGACCAGACCGGCCTTGCGCACCTCGCGCGAGACGACCTTCGAGGCGAAGGTGATGTCGTTGAGCAGGCCGGTGAACTCGCCGCTGGCGGCCGGATGGAGATCCTGCAGGGCCAGGATGTGCGACTCGATCGTGACCAGGTTCTTGGGGGTCTGGGTCATGTCCGTAACCTCTTTGCGAGAGCGTGGTTGGCGCGACACGGACAATTGTAGCAGGTCCGGGCCCGGGCTCCAAGGACCGGGGCGCCTAATTCCCTTGCGCCCCGCCGGGGCGTTTGCCAATGTAGCGGAAACACCCACCCCCGCGACCGTGCTGACCAGGGAGGCAACCCATGTCCGATGCCATGATCGACGTCCCGTTCCCGGCCAACGAACCCGTTCTCGGCTACCTCGACGGCTCCCCGGAGAAGAAGGAACTGAAGGCGGCGTGCAAACGGCTCGCCGGCGAGCAGATCGACATCCCCCTGGTCATCGGGGGCAAGGAAGTGCGCACCGGCCGGACGGACGACTGCGTCATGCCCCACAACCACGCCCACAAGCTCGGGCAATACCACAAGGGTGGCGAAAAGGAAGTCAAGGCCGCCATCAGGGCCGCCCAGAAGGCCAAGAAGGACTGGGCCGCGACCCCGTTCCAGCACCGCGCCGCCATCCTGCTGAAGGCCGCCGAGCTGCTGGCCGGACGCCACCGCATGACCCTGAACGCGGCCACCATGCTCGGCCAGAGCAAGAACCCGTTCCAGGCCGAGATCGACGCCGCCTGCGAGCTGGTCGACTTCTGGCGCTTCAATCCGTACTACGCCCAGCAGATCATGAGCGAGCAGCCCGACTCGGCGCCCGGCATGTGGAACATGCTCGAGCAGCGCCCCCTCGACGGCTTCGTCTTCGCCGTGACGCCCTTCAACTTCACGAGCATCGCCGGCAACCTGCCCACGGCGCCCGCCCTGATGGGCAACACGTGCGTGTGGAAGCCCGCCTCGAGTTCGGTGTACTCGGGCTGGTACATCATGCAGATCCTGAAGGAAGCCGGACTGCCCGACGGCGTGATCAACTTCGTGCCCGGCTCGGGGGGCCAGGTCGGCAACCCGATCATGGCCAGCCCCGAACTGGGCGGCGTGCACTTCACGGGCTCGACCTCGGTCTTCCAGGGCATGTGGCGCACCATCGGCAACAACATCCAGAACTACGGCTGCTACCCGCGCATCGTGGGCGAGACCGGCGGCAAGGACTTCGTCTTCGCCCACCCGAGTGCCGACGAGGACGCCCTGGTGACCGCGCTCGTGCGCGGCGCCTTCGAGTTCCAGGGCCAGAAGTGCAGCGCGGCCAGCCGGGCGTACATCCCCGAGTCCATGTGGAAGTCGGTCCGCCGGAAGCTGCTCGACGCGGTGGGCTCGATCCAGATGGGCGACGTCACCGATTTCCGCACCTTCATGGGCGCGGTCATCGACAAGGGCGCCTTCGAGGACATCTCGGGCTTCATCTCGCGCGCCCGCGGGAAGGCCGCCCGTGGCAAGGCCCGCATCATCGCCGGCGGCAAGTGCGACGCCACCACGGGCTACTTCATCGAGCCCACGGTGATCCAGGCCACCGACCCGCTCTACGAGACCATGGTCGAGGAGATCTTCGGCCCGGTGCTGACGGTCTACGTCTACCCGGACAAGGATCTGCTCAAGACCCTGCGCATCTGCGACACGAGTTCGGCCTACGCCCTGACCGGGGCGATCTTCGCCCAGGACCGGGCGGCCATCGTGAAGATGAAGGACGAGCTCGAGGGCACCGCCGGCAACTTCTACATCAACGACAAGCCCACGGGCGCCGTGGTCGGTCAGCAGCCCTTCGGCGGCTCGCGCGCCTCGGGCACCAACGACAAGGCGGGCAGCTACCTGAACCTGATCCGGTGGACGAGTCCCCGGACGGTGAAGGAGACATTTGACCCGCCGCGGGCGTATCCGTATCCCTATATGTCCGCCCGGTAGAACCCGGGACCGAGACCCCCGGGTGCTGCCCTATGGGTGAACAAGGAGAGGGGACGGCCAATTCCGGTCGTCCCCTTGCTTCGTTCCCTCTTTCGCGCCGGCGGGCGGGGCGGCGGCGGCTCCCCTCCTGCGATCGGCCGCCTCGGGCTCCGGTCCTTCCGGGCCTCCGTGCCC
>JAGRNP010000170.1 GCA_020440705.1 bacterium
CCAGATGCCAGGCCGGGCCCGGACAGATCCGCTCGGCGACCCCGTCGAGCCAGGCCAGGGCAGTGGCCGGCTCCGCGCCGCGGCGGCGGGCGATCAGCACCGCCAGTTCCCCGGACCAGGGGTTGCGCGCGAGGGTGCGCCGCAGCGCCGGGGGCAACGCGCCCGCCAGCCGTTGCGCCGCCCCCGCCGCCGCCTCGTCGCCGAGGGCCTCGTCCTCCCAGAAGCGGGCCAGTTCCAGCAGCTTGAACCAGCAGTAGAGGTCGTCCGGATCCTCGGCCAGGGTCCGACGGAGCAGCGCCTCGTCGCGCGCCTTCTTGGCCCGGTCGGCGGCGACCTCCCGCACGTAGCCCAGGTGCTCGACGAACCCGGTCAGGTGCCGCAGGACCAGCCCCGTGCGTTCGAGATGGCGTTCGACGTCGTCGAGCACATCCTCGTGGATGCGGTGGCGGAAGCGGATGGCCGGGTCGTTGCGGAACAGGCGCAGCAGGGACGACTCGCGGTGGTGGCCGCCGGGCAGCGCGTTGCGCATGACGACGGTCGCCGCCCCGGCCCGCGGGTCGTCGAGGAGGGCCCGGATCTGCTCGCGCAGCGCGGGCGAGACCCGCTCGTCGGCATCGAGGCAGAGGATCCAGCGCCCCCGGGCGGCGTCCAGGGACGCGTTGCGGGCGGCGGCGAAGTCGTCGTCCCAGGGGTGGTGGACGATCCGGGCGCCCGCGGCCGCGAGCAGGGCCACGGTCCCGTCGGTCGAGCCGGTGTCCGCCACCACCAGTTCGTCCCAGAGGCCTGCGACCGAGGCGAGGAGATCGGGCAGCATCGCGGCCTCGTCGCGGACGATCATGCACAGGCTCAGACGCAGTGCGGCCATGGGGTTCTCCGGGGGGTTCGGGGCCTCCGGCGGCATTATGGGCCCACCGGCACGGATCGTGCAACCGGTGGATCGGCGACCGGGGCCCGCCCGGGGCGCCGTCGCCGCCAAAACCCGCATCAGAGCCCGAAAACCGCCGGGAGGCCCGTTTGAGCACCGCAGCCAAGTACCAGGACGGCCCGCTGGACGCCCGCAAGGTGATCAGTTTCCACCATGTGGACCTCCAGTACCGGGACCAGAAGGCCCTGGCGGACGTCCACTTCAGCGTCGACAACGGCGAATTCCTCTGCATCACCGGTCCGTCGGGGGCCGGCAAGAGCAGCATCCTGCGCCTGATCGCCATGGACGCCTTCCCGACCAGGGGCGAGGTCATGGTGCGCGGCATGCTCGCCAGCAAGATGAACCGGCGCAGCGTGCCGCGGCTGCGTCGCGAGATCGGCTTCGTCTTCCAGGACTTCCGGCTCCTGGCCGACCGCAACGTCGAGGACAACGTGGCTTTCGCCCAGCTCGTCGTCGGCGTGCCCCGGGCGCACATCGTCAAGAACGTCATGCGGGTCCTGACCCAGGTGGGCCTCTACGCCAAGCGCCATCGCCGCGTCCACGAACTGAGCGGGGGCGAGCAGCAGCGCGTGGCCATCGCCCGCGCCATGGTCAACAGCCCCAAGATCCTGCTGGCCGACGAGCCCACCGGCAACCTCGACCCGGTCACGGCCCAGGAGATCATCGACCTGCTCTTCCGCATCAACGACGGCGGCACGAGCGTGATCTTCAGCACCCACGACCACCAGATCGTCAAGACCTTCGGCCAGCGCGTGCTCGTCGTCACCGACGGCCGCATCCTGTCGGACGTCCGGCGCCGCGAGGCGGTCGACCGCAGCGCGAGCCTGGCCGACGCCATGTACCGCACCGAACAGGCCCCCGCCGCCGCGTCCCGGGAGACCGTCCATGCTTAACCGCGCCCAGCTCGTCTACCTCGTCCGGGAGAGTTTCGCCGGCTTCCACCGCCGCAAACTGACCACCGGTGTCACGATCCTGATCATGGGTTCGGCGCTGCTGGTGCTCGCCGTGCTCACCCTGATCACCTTCAATCTCGGTCAGATGCTCGAGACGGCCCGTGCCGGCATCGACCTGCGGGTCTTCATGCGCGAGGGCGTCGCGGCCGAGCGCATGGCCGAACTCCAGCCCCGTCTGGTGGCCATTCCCGGCGTCCAGCAGGTGAGCTGGATCTCGCCGGAGGCCGCCCTGGAGGAGTTCCGCGCCCACCTCGGCGACGACGCCGACGTGCTCTCGCTGCTCGACGAGAACCCGCTGCCCGGATCGTTCCACCTGACCCTCACCGCCGGCGCCCGCAACCTCGAGGCGGTGCAGACCATCCGCGCCGAGATCGCCGCCTGGGACGAGGTGGGGGAGATCCTCTACAACCAGGCCTGGATCGACAGCCTCGAGGAGTGGGCCTTCCGCTTCCGCATGGCCAGCCTCGCCACCGGCCTGATCGTCTTCATCGCCGCGGTCTTCGTCATCTCCAATACCGTCAAGCTGACCATGGCCGCCAGCGCCCGCGTGATCCAGATCCAGAAGCTGGTGGGAGCCACCAACGCCTTCATCCGCACCCCGTTCCTGGCCGAAGGCGCCATCCAGGGTCTGCTGGCGGGGGCCCTGGCGATGGGGCTGCTCGGCCTGGCGGGCTGGTTCCTGGCCGACCGTCTCGGCGGCATCGTCTTCTTCACGCCGGCCCAGATCGTGGGCTTCGTCGTGTTCTGCGTGGGCCTGGGTCTGGTGGGCAGCTGGTCCGCCATGCGCAAGTACCTGACCATGGAAAGCGAGATCTGATGGCACGCCGCCTGCGCCTGGCCGCCCTGGTGGTGGTCCTCGGGACGTTGGGGGTCGGGCCCGTGCGGGCCGCCGACCCCCTCCAGGACACCATCCGCGAGAACACGAACAAGCTCGCCGAGCTGCGGGCCCGCATCCGCGAGAAGCAGGAGGCCATGGACGCCCTGGCCGACCAGGCCGCCGCCGTCGCCCGCAGCCGCGAGGAGATCGAGCAGGAGATCGAGCAGTCGCGCACCCTGACCGCCGAGATGGCCAAGCGCGAGGCCGACCTGGCCGTCCAGAGCGCGACCCTCGCGGGCGTCGTCGACAGCAGTCGCACCCGCTACGCCGACCAGAAAAGGGCTTTGGCGGCCACCCTGCGCGCCATGTACATCCGCGACAAGAAGACCGAGCTGGAGATGGCCCTCACCGCCGACAGCTTCTCCGAGCTGATGACCCGCATGAAGGTGGCCCGCATGCTGGCGCGCCTCGAGGCCGGCGTCGTCGAGCACACGCGCCGGGAAGGTCAGCGCGTGGTGCAGGAGCAGCGCCTGCTCGACGCGGCGCTGGCCGAGATCTGGCAGACCCGCGAGGAGAAGCGGTCCGAGAGCGAACGCCTCGAACTGCTCATGGCCGAGCAGGCGGCGTCGCTGCGCGAACTGGAGACCGAGCGCAAGGACCTGAAGAACAGCCTGCTCGAACTCAACATGAACGAGCAGAAGCTGAACTACATCCTGGCCGACCTGGAGCAGCAGCGCACCGAGACCGCGGCCCGCATGCCCGACACCGACACCGGCGCCGGCAGCCTGGCGGCCCAGGCCGGGCGCCTCGACTGGCCCGTGCAGGGCGAGCTGGTGCGCGGTTTCGGCCGCTCGGTGCACCCGCAGTTCAAGACCGTGACCCTGAACAACGGCTGGAACATCGCCGCCGGCGCGGGGGCCCCCGTGGCCGCCGTGGCGGGCGGCAAGGTCGAGTTCTCCGATGATTTGCCCGGATTCGGCCCATGCGTTATCCTGGACCACGGCGAGGGCTACTACACCCTCTACGCGCATCTGGGCCAGGTCTTCGTCGCCAAGGGCGACGCGATCGCCCGCGGCCAGGTCCTGGCCGAGGTCGGGCGCCCGTCCGGCGCGGAGGAGCCCCAGCTCTACTTCGAACTCCGCCAGGGACGCACGCCCCTCGACCCCGGCGACTGGTTGAAATCCCGGTAGCGGCGTCTGCCGGGGGAAGGCGCGGCCCGACCTTGGCACGACAGGCATTCCTCGGACGCGACGCCGCGCTGGCCACCCTGGCCAGGCTGGCCGAAGCCGGCAAGCTGGGCCAGCCCTTCCTGCTGGTGGGGCCGGAGGGCTCGGGCAAGGAGAACACCGCCCTCGAATTCGCCCGCCGGCTCAACTGCGCCGACCCCGCCGACTGCCGCCCCGGCCACCTCTGCGAAAGCTGCGTCAAGGCCCTCAGCTTCCAGCACCCGGACATCCGCTGGATCGGGCCGGCGCCCGCCACGATCAGGGAAGAGGAGATCCAGGAGCTCTTCCGGCGCAAGATCGCCAACCCCTTCCACCAGGACCCGGCCGCGGCCACCTCCTACGTGAGCATCGGCGATCCGGAGAACCCGGGCCCCATGACGCTGCGCTCGGTGATCCACTTCCTGCGCAAGCGCGCCTTCCAGGGGCGCTACAAGGTGGCCGTGGTGGCCGATGCCCACCGCATGAACGATGCGGCGGCCAACGCCTTCCTCAAGACCCTCGAGGAGCCGCCGGAGAACACCCTGATCTTCCTGCTCGCCACCGGCACGTCGGGCCTGCTGCCGACGATCCTCTCGCGCTGCCAGAAGCTGCGTTTCGAGCCCTGGCCCGAGGCGGAGCTCACCACCCTGCTGGAGGAAGTGGGGCAGGCGACGCCGGAAGAGGCCGCCGCCGCCGCCCGGGCCGCCGACGGCAACGCCCGCCGCGGCCTGGCCTGGCTCGAGCCGGAAGCCCGGCTCATGGGGGCCTGGGCGGTGCAGCTCTGCGACTGGATCCACGCCGGGCGGCGGGGACTGGCCGCCATCAGCGCCGACGAACTGCACCGCGGCCTGGTCTGCCACGCCTGCCTGCGCGGCGACCAGACGCCCCGGACCTTCGAGGTCAAGGATGCGCCCCTGCGGCGCGACCGGGCCATCCAGCTATGCGAGCTGCTCATTCTCCTGTACAGTGACATGGTCGGCAGCCGCGAGGCGGGCCGCGGTGGCGCCTGGCGCCCGCGGCTGGCCCCCGCCGCCGACCTGACGGCCCGGCTCGCCGCCGCGCGCCGCACCGACACCCTGCTCGGGGACATGGCCGCCATCGAGGCCACCCGGCGGGAGATCGACCACAATCTGAACATCGGACTGGCCATGGCCGTCCTGTTCGAGGGACTGATAGATCATGCCGAAACCGACGCGGCCACTGCCCGAGCGGGAGCCGGATAGTCGCCGCCCCCGTCGGGGGGCACGACCGCGCGCCGATCGCCACACGCCCGAGCGGGCGCCGCGCCCGCACGGCGACGAACCCCTCGTCGTCGTCCAGTTCAAGGGCCACCGCAAGAGCTACTACCACAACCGCGCCGGCGTCCCGGTCGCCCCGGGCGCCTACTGCCTGGTCGAGGCCGACCGGGGCCGCGACCTCGGCCGCGTCACCTACGTGGGGCCCGGACGCGACGACTGGTGGCGTCTGGCCGACGCCCAGGGCGTGCTCGCGGTGGCCGGCGAGGACGACCTGCGTCGCCTGCACGACAACCGCGGCGACGAGTGGGAGTTCTGGGACATCTGCCAGGAGAAGATCCGCCACCGCCGACTGGACATGAACCTGGTGGCGGTCGAGCGCCAGTTCGACCACAACAAGATCACCTTCTTCTTCACCGCCGAGCAGCGCGTCGACTTCCGCGCCCTGGTGCGGGACCTCGCCGCCGTCTTCCGCACGCGCATCGAGCTGCGCCAGATCGGCGTCCGCGACGAGGCGCGCCTGAAGGGCGGCCTCGGCCTGTGCGGTCGCGAGTTCTGCTGCTCCCGCTTCCTGCACGACTTCGTGCCGGTGACCCTCAAGATGGCCAAGATCCAGCAGCTGCCCCTGAACCCGGGCAAGCTTTCCGGACCCTGCGGCCGGTTGCGCTGCTGCCTCACCTTCGAGAACGAATCCTACCAGGAGGCCCGCAAGCGCCTGCCCCGGGTGGGCGCCTGCGTCGAGACGCCCGACGGCCCGGGCACCGTGCGGCGGGTCGACCTGCTGCGGCGCACGGCCGCGGTGAGCGGCGAGGGTGGCGACGGCCCGGTGGAGTGGCCGGCCGACCACCTGCGCTGGGACGGCGCCGCGTCGCTGCCGACGCCCCGGACCGAACGGGGCGGGTGCGGCGGCGGCTGTGGCGGCAACGGCGGCTGCGGCGGGAAGGATCCGTCGTGATCGACAGCCACGTGCACCTGAACCGCGCCGAGTTCGCGGGCGAGGTCGAGGCGGTCCTGGCCCGGGCCGCGGCCGCCGGGGTGACCGGTTTCCTCAACGTGGGCTACGACCTGCAGACCAGCCGCGAGTCGGTGGCCCTGGCCGCAGGCGATCCCCGCATCCGCGCCACGGTGGGCGTGCACCCCCACGACGCCGAAACCGTCGCCGACGCGGACGGCCGGGTCACGGCCCGGGGGCG
>JAGRNP010000171.1 GCA_020440705.1 bacterium
AGGCGGCCCTGGGCCAGCCGCAACCGCGCCGTGCGCACGGCCGCCGTCGCCACGGCGGGGTGGTGGTCGCCGTAGCGCTGGGCGAAGAGGGCCACGACCCGGGTCTGGGCCGAGTCGGCCTCGGCGAGCCGTCCGGCCCGGAGATGCACTTCGGCCAGGCCGGCCAGGGCCATGGCGCGCACCGGATGACCCGGCGGGGTGCCCGACTGCGCCAGGCGCCAGGCCTCGTCGGCCGCCGCGCCGGCCTCGTCCAGGCGGCCGAGGCTGGCGCTGCTGATGGCGAGGTTCGTCAGGTTGCCCACCATGTCCGCCGGCGCCGTCTCCGCAGCCCGCCCCACCGCCACGGCCCGGGCGCTGTAGGCCGCGGACCGGGCGTCGTCGCCCTTGCGCATCATCAGGACGGCGAGGTTGTTCCAGTTGCGCGCCACCGACGGATGATTCTCCCCCAGGGTCCGCTCCCGGATCCGCAGGGCCGCCATGAAGTTCTCCTCGGCGGCGTCGTACTTGGCCTGCATGCCCAGCGCGATGCCGAGGTTGTCCAGGGTGCGGGCCACGTCCGGATGGTCGTCGCCCAGCCGCTTGCGCTTGATGGCCAGCGACGCCACGTAGAGGCTCTCGGCGGCCGCCGGATCGCCGAGCCGGCGATTCGCCACGGCCAGGTTGTTCAGGGTCGAGGCCACGTCGTAGTGGTCGGACCCGAGGATCTCCCGCTGCCGGGGCAGGATCTCGGCGAGCAGGTCCCGGGCCTCGGCGTCCTTGCCCAGCTTGATCCGGATGTCGGCCAGGTTGTTCATGATGACCAGCGCCTCGCGATCGACGGGGCGGCCGTCGCGGGTCAGGTTCCCCACGGCCATGACGAGCAGGCTCTCGGCCGCGGCCTCCCGGCCGGACGCGGCGAGGGTCGCGCCCCACACGCCGACGGCCCGGGCGGTGGCCGGGTCCTCGGGGCCGCCCCGCGCCTCCTGGCGGGCCGCCGCCTCGCGGGCCATCGCCTCGGCCTCTTCGACCCGCCCCTGGGCCAGCAGGTTCTCCGCCAGCTCCACCTGGCCGGTGAGACCCTGGGCCGCGGCCACGGGCCCCGCCAGACCGGCGCGCAGGGCCGCTTCACCCTCCGGATAGCGGCCGAGCCGCGAGTAGGCGCGCCCGACGACCAGGCGCATCTCGGCCTGCACGGCGGGCTGGCCGGCGAGGGCGTCGGCCTGGTCCAGGCCGCGGGCCAGCAGGTCGGCCACCTGCAGGGTGTCGGTGCCCGCCTGCCGCGGATCGCCGGCCCGGAACAGGTCGAGCAGGAAGCCGGTCACGGCGGTGGCGCGCAGGGCCTCGTCCTCGGCCTTGTCGCGGGCCCGCGCCGTGGCCGCCGCCTGCCGCACCGACGAGATCGCGAACGCCGTGGCCAGCATCGCCACGACGAGCCCGCCCGCGACGGCCGCCCGGTTGCGCCGCACGAACTTGCCCACCCGGTAGCCGACCGTCGCCGGCCGCGCCGTGACCGGCAGCCCTTCCGCGTGGCGGGCGAGATCGGCGGCCAGTTCGTCGGCGCCGGCATAGCGCGCCGCCGGCTCCTTGCGCAGGGCCTTCAGGCAGATGGTGTCCAGGTCGGGGTCGCCCGATCCCGGCGGCGGCGGATCGCGCCGGCACACGCGGTCCTCGATCTCCGCCGGAGCCGCCTGGGCCAGCTCGTAGGGGCGGCGTCCGGCCAGGATCTCGTAGAGCAGCACGCCGAGGGCGTACACGTCGGTGCCGGTGGTGATGGGCTCGCCGCGCACCTGTTCGGGCGCCGCGTACTCGGGCGTCATCAGGCGCAGGCCCGTGCCCGTGAACGGCACCGTGAAGCCGGTGTCGGCCGCGTCGGCGTCCAGCAGCTTGGCGATGCCGAAGTCGAGCAGCTTCACCGCGCCGTCCGGCCCGACCAGGATGTTCGAGGGCTTCAGGTCGCGGTGCACGACGAGGTGGCGGTGGGCGTGGTGCACCGCGGCGCACACGTCGCGGAAGGCGCGCAGGCGCTCGGCGCGCGGACGCCGCAGGGCCCAGGTCGTGAACGGCTCGCCGTCGACGTGCTCCATGACCAGGTAGGGCCAGCCGGTCTCGCCGACGCCGCCGTCGACGATGCGCGCGATGTGCGGGTGGGTCAGGTCGGCCAGGATCTGCCGCTCCATGCGGAAGCGGCGCGCGAGGCTCGTGTCGCGGCCGGGATGGCGCAGCAGCTTCACCGCCACCTGCGCGGCGTACTCGCCGTCGGCGCGCTCGGCCAGGTAGACGATGCTCATGCCGCCCTCGCCGATGGGGCGCAGCAGTCGCCACGGCCCGATCAGTTCGCCGGACAGGCCGTCGGCCGGCTCGCCGGCGAGGGCCGGACCGATGATCGGTTCGGCGCCCGCCTCGAGAAAGGCCTCGATGTCGTGCCGGCTGCGCCTAGTCATCGCCGTCGTCTCCCGCCGCCGACGCCCCGGCCGCCGGTTCCGCCAGGAAATCGGCCAGCCAGGCCTTGGCCCGCGTCCAGTCGGTGCGCACGGTGCGGTCGCTCACGCCGATCAGCTCGCCGATCTCCGCGTCCTTCAGGCCCACGAAGAAGCGCAGCTCGACCACCCGCGCCAGGCGCTCGTCCGTGGCGGCGAGCCGGTGCAGTCCCTCGTCCAGGTCGAGCAGCAGGGCGCCCTGGACGTCGGCCTGGAGTTCGTCCGGATCGAGGTCGGCCTGCTGCCGATCGCCACCCCGCTTGGCCGCCCGGCGCGCCCGATAGCGGTCGACCAGGATGTGCCGCATGGCCCGGGCCGCGGTGGCGAAGAAGCGCAGCCGATCGCCGGCCAGGACGGCCGTCTGGTCGATGAGCCGCAGGTACGACTCGTGCACCAGGGCGGTCGTGTGCAGGGTGGCGTCGGCCGCGTGGCGCCGGCGCTGGCCGCGCGCGATGCGGCGCAGCTCGCCGTAGACGGCCGCGTACAGTTCGTCGCGGTCGTCGGGGCGCCCGTCGCGGGCGGCGACGAGCAGTCGGGTCAGGTCCGGCCGGTTCTCCATGCCATTGAGGATAGCGGAATCGTGACCAATCCGGGACAATTTTTGTCATGTCATCTCTCCGCGGTCGCCGCAACGCCGGCCCCTCGCCGGCGCCGGGGCGGTGCCGCGTCGCCTCACCCGGGAAGACGCGAAACGCGGGCGGATCCGGAAGCGCTTCGCCGTGGGCGCCGTCGTCCGGTCGTGCTAGGATCGCGGCGTCACCCGAACCTCGCCGCCGTGAAGGGACCCGATGATCCCCACACCCCGAGCCGTCCGCGTCATCCTGTTCGCCATCGCCATCGCCGCCCTCGGGGCCGGACTCGCCCCGCGGGCCCGGGCCCAGCAGTACCAGGTGCGCACCTGGGAAGTGGCCGACGGGCTGCCCGGATCCGAGATCAAGAGCATCGCCCAGGACCGGGACGGCCGCATGTGGTTCACGACCCGGTCGGGCCTCGTCTCGCTGGACAGCGTGGGCTTCGAGAAGGCCGACCTGCCGGAGCTCTCCTACAGCGAAAGCGCGGGCCAGCTGCTGGTCGATCCGGCCGGCGACGTGTGGGCCCTGTTCTCCGGCACGCAGGCGGCCCTGTACCATTGGAACGGCCACGTCTGGGATCGGCACGCGGCGCCGCCCCACCTCGAGGGCAGCGTCTACAGCTTCCGGCACGGCGCCTTCGCCGGCACGCCCGACGGGCCCCTGCTGGCCACCGTCACGCGACGCGGCGACTTCGCGATCCGGGAAGGCGGCGGCTGGCGCGAGTGCCCCGACCTGCCGGTGCAGCCGGACTCGATCCGCACCCTGGCCGGCGCCGACGGACTCTTCTACGCCGGCACCTCCGATGGGCTCTACGTCATCCCGGCCACCGCGCCCGAGCGCGCGCGGGAGGTGGTCCTCGACACGCCGTCGCCCGGCGTGATGGCCCTGGCCTGGGAGGCCGGCACCCGCACCCTGTGGGTGGTCGGCGCCGACTGGATCGGCCACCTCGACGACGACGGTTTCATCCTCGACAGCCGCGACGCCCCCTTCCTGCACATCCCCGAGTACCCCGACGTGATCGCCGCACCCGACCGGCGGGGCGGTCTGTACATCGGCAACCTCGTCGCCCTCTACCACCACCGGCCCGACCGCGCCCTGGACCTGCTCGGCCAGCGCAACGGCCTGGTGATCGACGGCGCGACGACGCTCTTCGTCGACCGCGAGGGCGTCCTCTGGCAGGGCACCGAACGCGGCCTGTCGAAGCTCGTCAGCCGCCGCTTCGCCAACTACACCCGCGAGCAGGGGCTGCCCACGGCCGAGGTGACGGTCGTCATGGCGCGGGCCGACGGCGAAGTCGTCCTGGGCCATCGCCACCACCTGACCTTCTGGGACCAGGACCGCCGCGTCGTCTCCCTCGGCACCGTCGACCCCCGCGTGCGCATCATCGACATGGTCGAGGACCCCCACGACGGCAGCCTCTGGCTGGCCGGACGCGTGCTGGGTCTGGGCCACTACACCGAGGACGACGGTTTCACCTGGGAACGGCCCGACACGCCCGAGCCGACCCACGCCGTGGCCGTCGAGTTCGACGCCGCCGGACGCCTCTGGTACAGCGCCACCGAGGAGGTCTTCATCCGGGACCGCGAGGGACCCGACCGGCCCGTCGCGGTCGACTGGTCGCCGGGCGGCCGACCCTACTGCCGCGTCCTGGAGGCCCTGCCCGGCGGCGCCATGGCCCTCGGCACCACCAACGACGGCGTGTTCGTCGTCGCCCCGGACGGCGCCACCCGGCACCACCGCTTCCGCGACCCGGCCCAGGACCGCGCCAACAGCATCTACGCCCTCCACGGCGACCCGGACGGGACGCTCTGGGTCGGCACGACCGCGGGGCTGTTCCAGGCCCGCGGCGATTCCCTGGCCGCAGCCGTCCTGGCCGGCGAAGGCATCACCGATCCGGTGTACTTCGTCCTGCGCGACGCGGCCGGCCGCCTGTGGTGCGGCGCCAGCGACGGCGTGTACCGCTTCGACGGGCAGGAACTCGTCCACTTCACGGCCGAGACCGGCCTGGTCGGGCGCGAGACGAACCGCCACGCCGGCCTCGCTACCCCGGACGGCCGCGTCTGGATCGGCACCGACCGCGGCCTGTCCATCTACCGCGACGACCTCGATCTCTACCGGCCGCTGGCGCCGCGCGTCGTGCTCGACCGGCTCGAGGCACGCGGCCAGGTGTTCGGCCTGGACGCCGACGTGAGCGTGCCCCCCGGTGCCCGCAGCCTCGTCTTCCGCTACCGCGTGCTGACCACCGCCGGCGACAGCCGCCTGCGCACCCGCACCCGGCTCGTCGGTTTCGACGACGCCTGGCCGGCGCCCGACGACGCCGGCAACCAGGAGCTGCGCTACACCAACCTCGAGCCGGGCGACTACCGCTTCGAGGTGCAGGCCGCCGGCTCCGGGCAGCCGTGGAGCGACGTCGTCACCTCGGGCGTCATCACGGTGCCGGGTCCGGTCTGGCAGCGCGGCTGGTTCATCGCCCTGGTCGCGGTCCTGGGCCTGGCCTTCGTGGCGAGCGGCGTGGTCCTGCTGATCCAGCGGGCCTACACCCGCCGTCTGCGCGCCGAGGTGGAAGGGCAGGTGGCCGAGAACCTGCGCATCCAGACCGAGCTGCAGCGGGCCGACAAGCTGCGCTCGCTGGGGGTGCTCGCCGGCGGCATCGCCCACGACTTCAACAACCTCCTGACGGTGATCCTCGGCAACCTGTCCCTCCTGGCGATCGCGCCGGGCCTGGAGGCCGACGGCCACGGCCGCGTCGAGACGGCCACCGGCGCCCTGCACAAGGCGCGGCACCTGGCCAACCAGCTCCTGACGTTCTCGCGGGGCGGCGCACCCGTGCTCAGGGTGGGCTCGCTGGCCGATGTCATCGACGAGTCGGCTTCGTTCGTGCTGCGGGGCGCCGACGTGAGCTGCACCTCGGACCTGCCGGACGACCTCTGGCCCGTGGCCCTGGACAGCGACCAGATGAACCAGGTCGTCAACAACCTGCTGCTGAACGCGCGGCAGGCGGCGGCGCCCGGCGGCGCCGTGCGCATCGTCGGCCGCAACCTCCCGGCCGCCCCGGCCGGGCTGCAGGCGGGCCGTTATGTCGAGATCCGGGTCGAGGACAACGGTCCGGGCATCGCGCCGGCCGACCTGCCCCACGTCTTCGACCCCTACTTCACCACCAAGAGCAGCGGCAGCGGCCTGGGCCTGGCCACGGCGTACAGCATCGTCGAACGGCACGGGGGCCGCCTCGAAGCCCTCTCGCCGGCGGGAGGCGGGGCGGTGCTCC
>JAGRNP010000172.1 GCA_020440705.1 bacterium
CTCGCGCTCGGGACGGGCGCCGGCGCCCTGGCGTCGGCCCGCGACGCTGCCGACCGCGCGGGTGGGCGTTGCGGTCTGCTCCAGGCGGGCGACAGCTGCGGCGGCTTCGCGGTCCTCGACGTGGACGCGGCGGGCCTGCGGGCCCTGCTGGCGGAGCGCCGTCCGGGCCGGATCCTGCTCGACCGGGACGGCGTCCCGGCGCTGGTGGACAGCCGCCCGCTGATCGGCGTCGACGCCGCCAGCACCGGCACCCTCGACCTCGGTGACGACTGGTCGGGCACCGTGGCGATCCTCGATTCGGGCGTCGACACGGCCCACGGCGATCTGGGCGACGCCCCGGACGACGACATCGACGGCCCGGCCCCGGCTGTGGGCGACGCGGCCGACTGGTTCGACGCGGCGGGGGGCTGGCCCCTCTTCGCGGGCTACAAGGTCGTGGGCTGGCACGACGTGACCGACGACTTCCCGCAGGCCGCAGGCCCCTGGGACTACCACTACCACGGCACGGCGCTGGCCTCGGTCGTCGCCGGATCCGGCCGGGTCGACCCGGACTACCGGGGCGTGAGCGCCGGTGCCCGCCTCACCGTGGTCAAGTTCTACGACTACGATCAGACCTGGCACGCCTGGGCGGGCGATTTCCTGGCGGCCTGCGACTGGCTGCTGGCGAATCACGCCACCTACCGGGTGCGGACGGTGCTGATGGCCGTCAACTGGGACGTCGACGCGGGCATCGGTGCGGCGGTCGCGGCCCTGGTCGATGCGGGTCTGCTGCCGGTGGCCGCGGCGGGCAACCAGGGCGACGACCCGGCGGGTCCGGGCTATCCCGCCCTGCTGCCGGACGTGCTCACGGTCGGGGCGGTGAACGCCGCCGGACAGGTCAGCGCCTTCAGCGGGCGCGGTCTCGCGGGGCAGGGGAAGCCCGACCTCGTGGCGCCGGGTGGCGGACTGCTGGCTGCGGGCGGACGCATCGTGGCCGCGGACAACGATCCCGACGATACGTACAGCGGCCGCTTCGGCACCAGCCTGGCCGCCGCCCACGTGGCGGGCGCGGCGGCCCTGCTCGACGAGGCCCTGCGCGAGAACGGCCTGGCCCCGGCCGCGGGACGGGCCGAGGTCCAGGCCCGGCAGTCGGTGCTGCGTCTGGCGACCGCCTTCGTGCCCGCGGCTGAGACGGCCGACGGCCTGGGCAGCGTGAACCTGCCGGCGTACTCGGGTCACGACCCGGCGCGGGGCTGGGGGCTGCTGCGCATCGACGCCGCGGTCGACGCGGTGCTGAAGCCCCTGGTGGCCGGGCGCGACGATGCGGCGAGCTTCACCTTCGACTGGACCGGGCGGGTCGCCGCCCGGCGTCTGGTCGTCTGTCCCGGCGTGCGCTATCTGGTGGAGGCCGCGCCGGCCGGCGGCCTCGACGTCTCCCTCGAGGTGGTGCGGATCGCCACCGGCGACGGGCGGGCGGCCGCACCGGACATGCTGGTCGACCAGAATCCCGCCGGCGTGTCGGAGTTCGCCTATCTCACCGCCGCACCGGGCGAGTGGACCTTCCTCGTGGCGCGCAGCCTGGGGGGCGCCGGCACGGTCACCCTGCGGCTGCGCGAAGCCGACGGCTTCAGCGCCGCGGGCGGCGTGCGCACCCTGCCCGGCGTGGGCACCGGGGCGCCCAGCTGGGGCCGGCTCGCGCCCCATGCGGGCGTGTCGCTGATCGCGCCCTCGCGGGTTCTCGTCGATCCGGTCGCGCGGTCATTGAACGTGACCGACACCTCGGGCCAGTACCGGCCGGGCTGGCCGGTCTTCGTCTTTCCCGGCGTCTCGGCCCAGGGCGGCCTGACGCAGCCCATGGTGATGGACATGGACGGGATCGCCGGCGACGAGATCGTCGTCGCGGCCGACTTCGGCTCGGTCTACTTCTTCGACGGGACGGGCGCCGTCAAGACGGTCGACCTGGCCTTCAATCGGCGCCTCACGCAGCCCGTCGGTTTCCGCACGGCGCTGGGCGGCCGGCGGGTGCTCGTCGTCGACCGGGAAGGCATCGCGCGCACCTGGTCGTGGAACGCGAGCGTGGGGGCGGCGCCGGAACCCGACGCGACGGCGACGCTCGGGCATCAGGTGCCCCTGGCGCCGGCGGCCGGCCGCCTCGGGCCCGGCACCGAGGAGAGTCTCGTGATCGCCTTCGCCGACGGCTGGCTGGGGGCGTTCGACGACCAGCTCGCCCTGCGGCCCGGTTGGCCGCGCGACCTGGGCGGCACCCTGGAGGCGCCGCCGCTGCTGGTCGATCTGGACGAGGACGGCCAGCACGAGGTGGTCCAGCCCGTGCGCGACGGTGCCAGCGGGCAGCTCGTGATGCGGGTCTTCCGGGGCGACGGCACGCCGGCCGCGTACGACGGGGTCGTGGTTCCGGCGCCGCGGGGCGGCGGTTGGCTGCAGCTCGGGTATCCGGTGGTGGCCGGGCGCTACGACACCGGCGAACTCAACGTGGCCCTGGTGGGCCTGGCCGACAACGGCCTGGCCGGCGCCGCGGCCCGCTGGTCCCTCGGCATCGGGCGCCTCTACGCCGGAGGCGCCGCCGCGGCCACCGACCTGAAGGCCTGGGAAGCGGCGGCGTCGACCGCCGAGGGGGTGCTCGACCTGCAGGGTGCCATCCTGGGGACGCCGGTGGTGTCCCCGCCGCCCGGCGCCTACGGCACCGACCTGGCGGCCCCCTTCCACGTGCAGTGGTCGGAGATCCTCTACGGCCTGACGGAGCTGCCGGCCGGGACGACGGGCTGGTGGCAGGCGGGCGTGGCCGACGATCCGCTGCTGCAGAAGACCCCGGCCAGCGTGGGCGGCGAGGAGATCGTGCCCGTGAGCCATCTCGGCGCGGCGCTCGTGCCCCTCGGCGACGGTGTCGAACTGCTGGTCGAGACCCGTGACGCGAGCCTGATGGTGACCCCGCGCTGGGCGGGCCCCGTTTCGGCCGCGACCTGGGGGCTCGCGCGGGGCGATCAGCGCAGCAGCGGCGCCTACCCGCTGCAGGAACTGACGACTCCCGCGCCCGCGCCGGCGGCGGTCCTCGGCGGCCTGCAGGCCTTCCCCAATCCGGGCTCGACGCGCATCCGTTTCCGCGCGGCCACGGGCGTGCTGCCCGGCGATGCCCAGCTCGCGGTCTACGACCTGCGGGGCCGCTGCGTGCGGCGACTCGCAGGGGCCGACGCCGCCGGCGTGCTGCAGTGGGACGGGCGCGACGGAGGCGGCCGGCGTCTCGCGGCCGGGGCCTACCTGGCCGTGGTGCGCACCGGCGGCGAGCGCTTCACCACCCGCGTGCTCCTGACCCGCTGACCCGCGCCGGGCCCGGAATTCCTGCTGCCCGGCCCGGGGGTTCCGTGGTAGATTCCGGCCATGGACAACTTCTCCTCCCACAGCGACTCCCGCGCCTCCGGACCCGCGCACGGCAGCAACTACTGGCAGCTCCTGGCTGCGGCCGCCGACGCGCTCGAGGTGGGGGACTTCCCCGCCGCCGAACGGCGCTACCGCGACGCCTGCGACCTGCGTGAGACCTCGCCGGGTCGCCGCTTCGTGACCGAGAAGATCGGCGACGGCGTGCGCCGCCTGTTCAGCCGCGCGGCCCCGGCCGGCCCCGAGGCCGCCCGCTCCGGCCGTTGGCCGCGGGCCAACCGGGCCTTCCGCGACGCGTTCGCGACGCAGGGCGAAGGCGTCGTGCGCGAAGGCGTGCGGCGGGCCGAACTGCGGCCCGAGGACGATGCCGAGACCAACCAGCCGATCCTCGAGTCGGCCCTGTTCCTCGTGGCGCGCAGCCGCCTCTTCCAGGAGGAGCCGGGCTCGGCCGTGCCCCTGCTGAAGGGGCTGTTCCGCACCGCCAGCCGCACCGGCCGGCCGTTCAGCGTCGATCTCGTCCGCCACGACCTGCCCCTCACCGAAGAGGACCGCCTGTGGATGGCCCGCAAGGGCGGCGAGCTGGTGGAGGCGTTCGTCGAGCAGGGGCACCTGCGGCCGGGCGGAGCCGAGGCCGAGGAATGGGCCGAGGTCTTCCTGCAGCTCCTGCAGTCGCGCTACTTCGGCGCGACCGGACGCCTCGAGGAGGAGCGGGCCTGGCTCGAGGCCCGCACCGCCGACCGGCTGCTGGCGCGCGGCGCCGCCAGCGTGGGCCTGTACCGGGCTTACCTGCTCGTGCATCCGGAACCCGGGCCGCGCGCCGACGAGGCGCGGGTGCGCATGCTCGAACTGCTGGCCAACGTGCACGCCATGAACTTCGCGGTGCCGCGCTATGCGGAGGCCCTGCGCTCCATGCAGTCGGCCGGACTCGCGCCGGGCAGCGCCGCCGGCGGCCGCTACGAGGACGCCATCGCGCGCATCGAGCATCGGCGGCCCGAGCCCGATCCGTCGGCGCCGACGACCCCGGCCTGGGCGTCCCTGGCCCTGGAGCCCGACGGCCGGGTGGCCATCGTCTTCTGGTGGGACAACGAGCCCCGCGATCTGGCCCACTGGGCGCCCGGCGAGGACGCCGACGCCCTCGAGGAATTCCTCGCGCCCTGCGCGGGGCGCCTGCTGGCCGCCGATGCCGCGACCCTCGGCGCCATCGACGACACCTGGCCCGCGGCCCCCGCGCCGTGGACCGCCGCCGACTACGTGGCGGCGGTCCTGGAGAGCCGCCTGCCCGCGGGTGGTCTCGAATCGGGGGCGCTGCTGCGGCTGGCCCTGGCCGAGACCGGCCCCTGGCGGGCCGGCTGGCGCCCGGACCGGGGCCACGCCGGCCTCGAGCCGCCCCACAGCTCGTCCCTGGTCGAGGCCTGGCAGCAGGGCAGCGGTGCCGGCGCGGTGCAGGCGGGGCTGCACTTCCTCGCCGTGCGCAGCCGCGTGGCCGCGGCCGACCTGGCCCTGCGCGCCGGGATCGGCGAGATGGCCCGGCGCGGCGACGCGGCCTCGGCCTTCCTCTACGGTTTCCTCATCCTCGACAGCGCCGCCCAGCGCGCGGTCGATGCGACCTTCGAGGCCTGGACCCTGCCCCTGCTGTGGACCCGCCCGGATCCCCTCGGCTGGAGCGGGGGCGGTGCGGCCCCGGCCCTGCCCGAGGCGGGACTGCGTCCGGATCTCGGCCGCAGCGACCTGACCATCGTCACCACCGGCAATCCGGCCGACGTCATCGCGGCCTGGGGCGAGGGCAAGCAGAAATGGCGCGTGGTGCTCGACCGGCTCGACCGCCTCGAGAGCCTCGGGCGCGTGGCGTCGTCGGTGGTCGGTCCGGTCACGCTCATTCCCCCCTCGGGGCGCGTGCACGACCTGGCCGAGGCCCTGGCCCTGCTCGACGAGCTCATCGCCTCGCGCGAGCCGGGCGCCGACGGGCTGCTGGCCCTCTTCCACTGGACCCGTCTGGTCGAGACCCACAACGGCGACCTGCTCGACTTCCGCCAGGTGCGGCCCCGGCCCGTCGGCGCCCTGCCGCTCCACGACCGCTACGTCGAGCGGATCGCGGGGCTGGGCACCGAGGCGCCGGCCCTCGCGAGCGGCGACGGCGGCGACGCCCTGCGCACCTGGGCCGGCCAATTCAGCCAGCGGGTGCGCAAGGCCGGACTGGTGGCGGGCACCGCGGCGCAGCTCAGCCTCGTGCCCGCCGAACTCGACGGCATGTGGGGCGTGTTCGAGGGGAGCGACGCCTCGTGGGTCTTCCTCGACAGCGCCGCCGTGCACTGGCGCCTGCATCGGCAGGGGCGCGTGGGCATCCAGGAGCTGCACGCCCTGCTGCACGGACGCGGCCGCCGCCATCTGAGCGTGCTCTCGGCCGGCGTCTGGCAGCGCACCGAACTCGAGGAGCTTCTCGGCACCTGGCTGCACGTCTACGGCAGCGCCTACTGCCTGGGCCTGACCGACACGCGGGCGCCCGTGCTGCGCCTGGTCGACCGCGGCGTGGTGCCCGAGTCGCGGCTGCAGGCGGCCGACGAATTGGCGGGACAGGTGTCCTGGATCGAACGCCGCTTCGCCGAGGAGGGCGCCGGCACGGTGCGGCTGCCCACCACCGGCCGGGCGGCGGCGTTCTGGTCGGACGTGCGCTCGGGCGAACTCGATCTGGCGGGCGACCGCTGGCATTTCCTGGCGCCCGACGGGGCGGACGCGGGCCTGCCGCGCGGCGCCCTGGTCGTGCCGGTGCTGCACAGCCTCGCCGGCGAGGACCTGCCCGTCGCCGCCGACGACACGCGCGCGGCCTGGGCCGAAGCCGACCGCCAGCGTCGCGAGTACCTGGCCTGGCGCCGCCGGCTGTGCGCCCTGGAGATCGC
>JAGRNP010000173.1 GCA_020440705.1 bacterium
CGCCGCAGGTGGCCCGCGCCGAACCGGAGCCGGCGCCCCGGACGAGCCCGCCGCCGGTCGAGCGGCCGCGGCCGCGTCCGGCCCGCGCCGAGACGAAGACCGAGACCGCCCCGAAGGTCGCGCCGGACGCCGGCACGGCCGGGCGCGAGAAGGCCCGCGTGGAGGTGGCGCAGAACCTGGCGCAGGCGACGGCCTCGCTGGACAAGGCCATCGGCGACCTGGGCAAGGCCCTGCCGGCCGCCGACCGGAAGGACAACGGGCGCGAGCGGCCCCGCCGCCAGGCCCGCGGCTCCGTGCGCGGGGCCCGCACCTCGACCCAGCTCGAGGCGGTCGATCTGGTGGCCGACCTGTCCGCCGCCACCGGCGGCGAGGGCGCCGTCGGCGCCCGCACCATCGACGTGGCCGCGATCACGCAGGTGGCGCTGGCCGGTTCGGGCGAGGGCTTCGGCGACGGCGCCGGCGGCGGTGGCGGCGACGGCACCGGCGCGTCGGCCCCGGGCGGTGCGGGCGGGGAGATCCGCTCGAACGCCTCGCTGCTGGCGGTGGTCCGGCGCTACGCCCCCGGCATCCAGTTCTGCTACGAGAACGTGCTGAAGCAGGACCCGGGGCTGCGCGGCAAGCTGGTGGTGAACCTCACCGTGGCGGCCGACGGCACCGTCGACGACGTGATCGTCCTCGAGGACACCCTCGACTCGGCGGCCGTGACCACCTGCGTGCTGGCCCAGATGCGCGATTGGCGCTTCGAGGCGGTCCCGGCGGGGGTCGTGACCTTCCAGGCCCCGTTCGTCTTCACGCCGCCCCGGGACTGACGCGGCGCGCCGCGACCGGAAAAATTGACACGACCGGGGGGGCCGGGTATTTTACGGCCATGAAAGGCCCGGATCAGGCAGCACTCCCCCCCGTGATCATCGGTGTCGCCGGCGGCTCAGGCTCCGGCAAGACCACCGTGGCCCTGCGGGTGCGCGAGGCCTGTCCCGGCAAGACGATCCAGATCATCCATCACGATTCCTACTATCACGACAACTCGCACCTGCCCCTCGAAGAGCGCTCCCGCATCAACTACGACCATCCCAACGCCTTCGAGACCGAGCTGCTCGTCGAGCACCTGCGCCTGCTGCGCAGCGGCCGGGCGGTGCAGGTGCCGCGCTACGACTACGCCATCCACAGCCGCCTGCCCGATACCGAGACCTGCGAGCCGGCCGACATCGTCTTCGTCGAGGGCATCCTCGTGCTCGAGTCGCGGGCCCTGCGCGAGCTGATGGACATCCGGCTCTTCGTCGACGTCGACGCCGACGAACGGGTGCTGCGCCGCATGAAGCGCGACATCACCAAGCGCGGGCGCACCATGGAATCGGTCATGGAGCAGTACCTGACGGTGGTGCGGCCCATGCACCTGCAGTTCGTCTCGCCGAGCAAGCGCTACGCCCACCTCATCATCCCCGAGGGCGGGCACAACAAGGTCGCCATCGACCTGATCGCCACCAAGATCAAGAACATCATCCGCGATCGCGACCGCATGCGGGCGGCGGCCGGGGACTTCCCCGCGTCGGCGGCCGAACACGAAACCGGAGGCCGGACGTGACGTTCGACGACCAGGAATACCTGCAGCGCTATCCGTTCATCGACCGCGTGCTGATCTCGTCCGACGAGATCCAGCGCCGCGTGCGCCAGCTCGGCAACGAGATCAGCCGGGCGTACGAGGGGTCGAATCCCATCTTCGTCTGCATCCTGAAGGGGGCCTATCCCTTCCTGGCCGACCTGACGCGCTGCGTGTCGGTCGAGCACGAGGTCGACTTCATGGCCGTCAGCAGCTACGGCGGCGGCACCCAGAGCTCGGGCGTGGTGAAGATCGAGAAGGACCTCAAGGCGAACATCACCAACCGCGACGTGATCCTGGTCGAGGACATCATCGACACCGGCCTGACCATCGCCAACCTGATCGAGGTGCTCGAGACGCGGAATCCGCGCAGCATCCGGGTGGCGGCGCTGCTCGACAAGAAGTCGGCGCGCAAGAAGGAAGTGCCCCTGCACTACGCCGGGTTCGAGATCCCGAAGGAGTTCGTCATCGGCTACGGGCTCGACTACGACGAGAAGTACCGGAACCTGCCGTTCATCGGCATCATGAAGGCCTAGGGGCCTGGGAAGCGACCGGACCATGAGCGAGACGACCGACCCGCGCGACAAGACCTTCCGCGAGGCGCTGACCTTCGACGACGTGCTGCTGGTGCCCGGCTACTCCGAGGTCATCCCCGCGGACATCGACACGGCGACGAACCTCACGCGGGAGATCCGGCTGCAGATCCCGTTCCTCTCGGCGGCCATGGACACGGTCACCGAGGCCGAGATGGCCATCGCCATGGCGCGCGCCGGCGGCATCGGCGTCATCCACAAGAACATGGAACCGAAGGAGCAGGCCGCGAAGGTCGAGCGGGTCAAGCGCTCGGAGTCGGGCATGATCACCAAGCCGATCACCCTCGGTCCGGACAAGACCATCGACGAGGCCCTCGAGCTCATGGGCCACTACCGCATCAGCGGCGTGCCCATCACCGAGGGCAGCAAGCTGGTGGGCATCCTCACCAACCGCGACCTGCGCTTCGTCAAGGACACGCGGCGCCCCGTGCGCGAGGTCATGACCAGCGAGAACCTGGTCACCGTGCCCGAGGGCACGACCCTCGAGGAAGCGGCCGAGATCCTGCACAAGCACCGCATCGAGAAGCTGCTCGTGGTCAACGGCGGGGGCGAGCTGCGCGGCCTGATCACGGTGAAGGACATCCAGAAGAAGCTCGACTATCCCGACGCCTGCAAGGACGCCAAGGGCCGCCTGCGCGTGGCCGCGGCGGTGGGCGTGGGGCCGGACACGGTGCTGCGCGCCGCGCTGCTCGTCGACCGCGGCGTCGACCTGCTCGTGGTCGATACGGCCCACGGGCACAGCCGCAACGTGCTGGACATGGTGCGCAAGCTGAAGGCGGCCCATCCGGGCACCCAGATCATGGCGGGCAACATCGCCACCGGCGCGGCCGCAGCGGCGCTCATCGAGGCCGGTGCCGACGCCGTGAAGGTGGGCATCGGGCCCGGCTCCATCTGCACCACGCGCATCGTCGCGGGGGTGGGCGTGCCGCAGATCACGGCGATCATGGACGTGGCGAAGGTGGCGCGGCAGAAGGGCATCCCCGTGGTGGCCGACGGCGGCATCCGCTACAGCGGCGACGTGGCCAAGGCCATCGCCGTGGGCGCCGACTGCGTCATGGCCGGCTCGCTGCTCGCGGGCACCGACGAGTCGCCGGGCGAGAAAGTGCTCTTCGAGGGCCGGGTCTACAAGACCTACCGCGGCATGGGCTCGCTCGGCGCCATGCAGCAGGGCTCGAAGGACCGCTACTTCCAGGGCGACGTGGCCGACGCCGAGAAGCTGGTGCCCGAGGGCATCGAGGGCCGCGTGCCCTACAAGGGCAAGGCGCGCGACGTGCTGTACCAGATGGTGGGCGGCCTGCGCAGCGGCATGGGCTACTGCGGCTGCGCGACCATCGGCGACTTCCAGGCCCGGGCGCAGCTCGTGCGGGCCACGGGCGCGGGCATGATCGAGAGCCACCCGCACGACATCCAGATCACCAAGGAAGCCCCCAACTACGGCAAGCGCTGACCGCGCCGCCGCCCCGCCGCCGGAACGGCCGCGTCCTAGCGGCCGCTCCCGAACACCCGCTGCAGCAGCGCCGTGGTGCGCGCCAGCGGGTCGTCCCGGATCCGCTTCTCCTCCTGGGCCAGCACGGTGAACAGCCCGTCCAGGGCCTCGTCGGTGACGTAGCCGACGAGGTCGAGGTCCGGCTTCTCCACCAGGGGGATGCGCGTGTAGCTGTCGTAGAGGCGGCTGTACACCGGGAACACGCCCACGTCGTTCATCTTCGCCGTGACGATCGGCTGGAAACGCGCTGCGAGGGCCGTGCCCGTGCGGGCGCGGAAGTACTCGGTGGCGGCCGTGTCGCCGCCGTCGAGGATGGCGAAGGCGTCGGCGATGGTCATGCCGCGCACGGCCTCCAGGAAGACGTCGGCCGCCTCGCCCGCGGCGGCCTCGGCGGCGCGGTTCATGCCCACCGCGAGGTCGTCCACCACGGCGCCCATGCCCAGGTCGCGCAGGGTGCGCGACATGCCGTCGAGTTCGGCGGGCAGGGCGATGCGGATCAGCTCGTTGCCCAGATAGCCGTCCTCGCGGCCGGTGGCCGCGACGGTGCGGTCGGTGCCCACGGCCAGGGCCTCGCGCAGGCCGCGGGTGACGGTGGCCTCGTCCAGGGGCGCCTGGCCGGCGAGGTCGCCGAAATCGAGGTCGGACAGGCCGGCGCACCCGGCGAGCGGGAGCAGCAGGGCGACGAGCAGGCCGGCGGCCGGCCGGAGGCGGAGCGGAGACGTCATGGGGCGATGGTCCTCGTTGGGGTGCGGGCCGCCGCCGGGTGCGGTCGGCCGTCGGGGTCCAATGTAGCAGCACGTCCGGCGGGGCGACAGCCTCCGCGCCGCGCTACCGGCCGCCCGGGCGTTGGAGCCGGCCCGCCGACGTGCTAAGATGCGCCCCGGCGCGCGCCGGGCGCGCCGCGGCCGCCGGGGCGGCGGCCCACACCGGGAGGGAGAGAACGTGAAGGAATACGAGAAGCTGGGCGCCTTCTACCTGGGGCGTCCGGTCGAGCCGGAGACGGGCGCGGTCCGCGCCGAACCGCTCCTGTACGACGCCAAGGACCTGACCACCCACGGCGTCATCCTGGGCATGACGGGCAGCGGCAAGACGGGCCTCGGGGTCGGCCTCATCGAGGAGGCGGCCATCGACGGCATCCCCGTCATCGCCATCGACCCCAAGGGCGACCTGGGCAACCTGCTGCTGGCCTTCCCGGATCTGGCGCCCGGCGATTTCGAGCCCTGGATCGACCCCGCCGCCGCCCAGCGCAAGGGGCGCACGGTGGCGCAGCACGCCGCCGCCACCGCCGAACTGTGGCGCAACGGACTGGCCACCTGGGATCAGGATCCCGACCGCATCGGCCGCTACACGGGCGCGGCCGACCGCGTCATCTTCACCCCGGGCAGCCGCGCCGGCGTGCCCCTGGCGGTGCTGCGCTCGTTCGCCGCGCCGCCGGCGGCGGTGCGCGACGACGCCGACGCCCTGCGCGAGAAGATCACCGGCGCCGTGTCGGGCCTGTGCGCCCTGCTCGACCTCGACGCCGATCCGCTGCGCAGCCGCGACCACATCCTGCTCTCGTCGCTCCTCGACCACGCCTGGCGCGAGGGCCGCGACCTCGGCCTGGCCGACCTGATCCGGCAGATCCAGGCGCCGCCCTTCGACCGCCTCGGCGTGTTCGACCTCGAGTCGTTCTACCCCTCGCGCGACCGCCTGGCCCTGGCCATGACCATCAACAACGTGCTGGCCTCGCCGTCGTTCGGCGCCTGGGCCGAGGGCCAGCCCCTGGAGATCGACGCCCTGCTGCACGCGCCGGACGGACGACCCCGTGTCTCAGTGGTCTCCATCGCCCACCTCGGCGACGCCGAGCGCATGTTCTTCGTCACAACGCTCCTGAACGAGATCGTGGGCTGGATGCGGGCCCAGCCGGGCACCGGCTCGCTGCGCGCCCTGCTGTACATCGACGAGGTCTTCGGCTACGCGCCGCCGTCGGCGAACCCGCCGTCGAAGCAGCCGCTGCTGACGCTGCTCAAGCAGGCGCGCGCCTTCGGACTGGGCGTGGTGCTGGCGAGTCAGAACCCCGTCGACCTCGACTACAAGGCCCTCGCCAACGCCGGCACCTGGTTCCTCGGCCGCATGCAGACCGAGCGCGATCGCGAGCGGGTGCTGGCCGGCCTGGACACCGTCGCCGCCGCGGGCGGGGCGCGGGTCGACCGCGCCTGGATGGAGCGGGCCCTGGCCGGACTGGCCTCGCGCCGCTTCCTGCTGAACAACGTCCACGAGGACGCGCCGGTGCTCTTCGACACGCGCTGGGTGCTGTCGTACCTCGGCGGCCCCCTGACCCGACAGCAGATCCAGCGCCTGACGGCCGCGCGCCCGGCGCCCGCCCCGGTGCGGGGCGCCGCGCCCAACGCCACGGCC
>JAGRNP010000174.1 GCA_020440705.1 bacterium
CGTCGTCCTGCACGTGCTGGGCGAAGAACGCCATGTCGTCGCCACGCTCGTCGAGCACCGCCCGGAACAGGTACTGCAGGTAGGCCTCGGCCAGGTCGGCGTCGTCCTTCAGGTCGGCGAAGGCGATCTCCGGCTCGATCATCCAGAACTCGGCCAGGTGCCGGCTCGTGTTCGAGTTCTCCGCCCGGAATGTCGGGCCGAAGGTGTACACCCGCGACAGGGCCAGACAATAGGACTCGACGTTCAACTGGCCGCTGACCGTCAGGAAGGTCTCGCGCCCGAAGAAATCCTGGCTGAAATCGATCCCGCCCTTGTCGTCGCGGGGCGGGTTGGCCAGGTCGAGGGTCGAGATGCGGAAGGCCTCGCCGGCGCCCTCGGCGTCGCTGGTGGTGATGATCGGCGTGTGGATCCAGGAGAAGTCGTTCGCGTGGAAGAACCGGTGCGTGGCCTGGGCCAGGCAGTTGCGCACCCGGGCCACGGCCCCGAAGGTGTTCGTGCGCACCCTGAGGTGGGCCACCTCGCGCAGGTACTCGAAGCTGTGGCGCTTGGGCTGCACCGGGTAGGTCTCCGGATCCTCGACCCAGCCCACCACCTCGACCGCCGACGCCCGGATCTCGGTGGCCTGCCCCTGGCCCTGGCTCTCCACCAGTTCGCCCGTGACCCGCACCGCGCACCCGGCGCCCAGCTTCGCCACCTCGTCGCCGTAGTTGGGCAGGTCGGCCGGACACACCGCCTGGATCGCGTCGAAGCACGTGCCGTCGTGCACGTTGACGAAGCTCAGGCCGGCCTTCGAATCGCGGCGCGTGCGCACCCAGCCCTCGATGGTGACGGTCTCACCCACCGGCACCTCGCCGGCCAGCAGTTGGCGGATCTTGTGGGTCGCGGCGTGGGCCGACATGGCGATTTCCTTCCGGGATGGCGGGCCTGACGGTTTCGGGAAGGCGGAAACATAGCACCCCCGCGACAGGCCGACAAGACGACCCCGCGGACGGCACGCCCGCGGGGTCGGATGGTCCGGCGGGACCGGTCAGCGGTACAGGGCCTTGATCCCGCCCCATTCGACGTCGCTGGTGGCGACGGGCTCGTCCTCGGTGACGACGAAGCCCTGGAGCAGGAACGGTTCGGTCAGCACCTGGTCGAGAGGCATCCCCACGATCGGGTTGGTCGGATCGTCGTTGTCGACGTAGGCCAGCCGCCCCGGAATGGCCGGGCGATCGGTCACGCCGACCGAAACGCCGGTCGTGAACGGCACCTGCAGGTAGCAGGGGCCGCCCGGCGGATACGGATGCAGATCCTCGGGCGGAAAGGCGCCGACCAGGACCTCGATGGTGGCCACGACCGCGCCGCCGTCGGCGACGGGAACGGACTCGGCGAACCCCACGACGAGGTCGTTGCCGAGCCCCACGTTCACGGCATTCACCGGATAGGTCACGCTCAGGATGGTCACCCCGGGCTCGGGCAGGAGCTTCAGCTCGAAGCCCCCGATGTTCTGCACGGGGCGCGGCCCCGTGTCCCCGAACTCGGGATTCACCGGATTGCAGATGTACAGGTCGAGGGTCTGGACCGAGTTCTGGAAGACGTACTGGCAGTTGCCGCTCTCGTCCACCGCATAGCACGGGTGGTCGGTCAGCACGTTCTCGCTCTGCGCGGACACGACGCCCGCTCCCGACAAGGCCGCCAGCACGGCCCACGCGATCATCGATTTCCTCATGGCTCCCCCTTTGCGAGTGCGGTTGCGATCTCCCTGCCAGCATGAGCCTACCACAGGCGGCAGCCCGGCGGGGCCGAAAATCGCGGCGGCCGACTCCGCAGCGGCCGCGTGGACGCTCCCGCGGTCCTGTGCTAACCTCGCCCCCGGACCCCAGCCGGAGGACAGCCGTGCCGATTCGCCCCCGTATGCGCCCGACCTTCGAGATCCCCATGAAGGCCGACGGCAGCCGCACCATGGCCCGCATCAGGGCCCGCCTCGACCGGGGCAGCCGGCGCGTCTGCGGCCAGGTCCTGGGCACCCACGCCTATGTTCAGACCCCGCCCGAGACGCAGTCGCTGCTCTCGCCCCACCTGAATCTCGAGCTGATCGAGCGCGATGGCCGCACGGTGCTCCGGGGCCGTTTCAGCCCCCGGCCCAACGTCTGGACGGGCTTCATGGCTCTCTACGGCACCCTCGCCTGCACGGGATTCGCCGGCCTGATGCTCGGCTGGGCCCAGACCACCGTCGAGGAGTATCCCTGGGGATTCTGGCTGGCACCCGGAGCGGTGGCCCTCATCGCCTTCGTCTACGGGGCGGCCGTCATCGGCCAGGGCCTGACCCAGGACGAGATGTACCTGCTGCGCAACTTCGTCGACCACATGGTCACCGGCGACGAGCGCCTCGAACCCCACTGCGAAGACGAATGGGACGCCTGGGACGCGGATCCCGGGCCGCGACCGTCCGGTGCCGACCCCCACGCCGCCGCCCCGCCCGCGGGCTGAACCGCTAGCGTCCGTCGCGCAGCCGGCCCCAGTACGCCGACGGGGTCTCGCCCGTCACCTGCCGGAACGCCCGGTTGAAGCTGTTCTTGTTGTTGAAGCCCGCATCGAAGGCGAGAGCCAGCAGCGTGCGCCGGCGCGAGGCCGGCAGGGCCATCAACCGCTGCACCTCCGCGACACGGTACCCGTTCACCACTTCGAAGAAGCTGCCCCCCAGCTCCCGGTTCAGGGTCTGGGACAGGTGGTGGGCGCTGATGCCGAGGCGGGCCGCGAGGTCCGCCAGACGCAGCGAGCGGTCGCGGAAGAGCTTGTCATTCTCCATCAGGTCCTCGAAGGCCCGCCGGTGGGACGCCAGGGTCGCGGGATCCAGGAGCGAACGGCTGTACCGGGGGTCGGCGGTCGGGGCCGACTGTCCGTCGCCGGCCGGCGCCGGCGTTGGTTCCTCGCGCGCCCAGGCCAGCCGGGCCCCGAACGCGTCCGGGCGATGAAGCACCACCAGGGCCGTCGCCTGCACCGAGAGCGCGATGGCCAGCATCCAGGTCTTGTCGATGGCTGCGCCGTAGCGCCCGACGAAGGTCAGCCCCAGGAACAGCAGCAGATAGAGCACCGACCAGACCCCGAACCAGCGGATCACGGCCCGCAGTGCTCCCAGCCCCTCCTGCACGTCGGTGTCGGCCGAGCACTCGGCCAGGCGACCCTCGGCCTCGCGCAGCAGGCGCAGGCCGGCCACGAGGTAGACCCCGTTCTGGAGGACGTGCAGGCACACCTTCGCCACCAGCCGCGGCCCCATGTGCCAGGCGCCGCCCGCGGCCAGGTGCCGCTGCCAAGCGATCTTCTGCTCCGCCGGGGCGGTGAGCCAGGGAACCCCGTCGACCAGGATCACGAGCGCCGGGACCACGTGCAGCAGATCGCGCCGGCGCCATCCCGCGTCCGGCCGGACGAGACTCCGCAGGTGGAACCAGTAGGCCGGACCGACCAGGAAGACGAGGAACCACGTCGCCCCGCTCGCCCAGGGCGCCGCGGCGACGAGACTGGTCTCTGTCAGCACCGTCTCGCCGACGTGGACCGAGATCAGCAGCAGCACGAGCGCCAGCCAGCGGTTGGCGACCGGATCCCCGCTTCGCCGCAGCAGGAAATGGCCGGCCAGGACGAGGCCCTGGACGGCGCTGTAGAGCACGAACGTGCGCCACAATCCCATCTCGCCGAAAACGGCACCGTTCACCGCAGATTCCCCGCAGGACAAAGTCAACTCATTCAAAGACAACTGGTTGCCTGGCTGGCCAACCTGTCACTCCCGACCGGAAGAGACGAATTCCACCCGGCCGGATCCTAATTTTAGGTCCGTGATCGCTTCGAGGACAAGCCCCGATACCCGAAAGGACCACCCATGGCCCGCCCCCTTCCCCTTGCCTGGCTCAGCCTGCTCCTCCTCATCGCCGCTTGCGGGACCGACAGCATGATCGCGCCCCCGGGCGCGACCGACACCGAACCTCCGGCGGCGGTGGTCGACCTCGCCGTGGCCGCAGCGGGTCCCGGCACCGTCCGGCTCGTCTGGTCGGTGCCGGAGGACGGGATCCAGGCCTGGGAGATCCGCCGCATCCCCTGGCCTGCCGATCCGTCCGGCTGGGCGGACTGGCAGGCGTCCGGCGACACCGTTGGCGGCAGCGGGGTTGCCGCCGCGGTGGGGCTGACGGTCGGCGGCCTCGAGCCCGATGCCACCTATGCCTTCCGGGTCGTCGGGCTCGACGCCGCCGGCAATGCGTCCGCGCCGTCGAACCCCGTCGTGGTCACCGCCGCCGAGATCCACGACACGACCCCGCCCGGGGCCGTCGCCGACCTGGGCCCCTGGTCGGCCGGCGGCGACACGATCACCGTCTCCTGGCGCACGACGGGCGACGACGGTCCCGTGGGGGCGGCCGCCGCCTGGGAACTCCGCTGGGACACGACCCCGATCACCGCCGCCACCTGGGACCAGGCCCGACCGGGTCCGACCGGCGGCGGCGGCCCGTCCGGCGCACGGCAATGGGCCACCCTCACCGGCATGGCCGCGGGCACCACCTACCATGTCGCCGTGCGCACCGCCGACGAGCGTGGCCAGTGGTCGGCGGTGTCCAACGACGCCGCGGTCACCACCGACACCCGCCGGACCTGGTACGTGCGCCCGGACGGCCGCGGCGACGTCGCCTCGATCCAGGCGGCCATCTCCGTCGCCCGTCCCGGCGACACCATTCTCGTCGCGTCCGGCCGCTACACCTGGAGCAGCCAGGGCACGGACGCCTTCCGCACCAGCGACTGGGGCATGATCACCTTCTGGCGCGACCAGAAGGACTTCACCCTCCGCAGCGAGGACGGTCCCGAGGCCACGATCATCGACCCCGAAGGCCGCAACCGCTGCCTCTACATCATGGGCTACAACGACGGCATCGTGATCGACGGCTTCACCTTCACGGGCGGCGACGGGCACGGCTCGCCGTACGGCTACCAGTACGGCGGCGGGGCGGTGCTGCATCTCACTTCGCCCACCCTGCGCAACTGCATCTTCCGCAACAACGTCGGCGTCGCGGGCGGCGGGGTCGCCAACGTGGGCCAGAACACGGCCGTCTTCGAGGACTGCACCTTCGTGGGCAACCGGGCCCAGGTCGGCGCCGGGTACTACGGCGGCGGCTCGATTCCGCGCTCTTTCCTGCGCCGCTGCGCCTTCCTCGCCAATACGGCCACGACCACCGGCGGCGGCGCCGTCATCGACACCCAGGCCGTCGACATCGTCGACTGCGTCTTCGTGGGCAACTCCGCCGAGACCGGCGCCGGTGCCCTGGCCGTGTACCGCAACCACGCCTCGGTGGTCGACGGCTGCACCTTCGTCGCCAACCACGGGCCCCAGACGTCGGCGATCCGCCTGCGCAACATCGCCGATCTCACCGTGACCCGCAGCCTGATCGCGTTCAACAGCGGCGGGGCCCCGTTCTTCACCGCGGACAACAGCGAGCTGGCCGTCGGTTGCAGCCTCGTGTTCGGCAACGGCGTCGACGTCCTGCCGCCGGTCGCGACCGATCTCGGGGGCAACGTCTTCGTCGACCCGTTGCTCCAGGCCGACGATCCGGACGAACCGGCCCTCCGGCCCGGACCCGGATCGCCCTGCCTGCCCGCCAACCGCGACGGCGACGCCTGCGGACTGATCGGGGCCCTGCCGGCCCGTTGACCGAAACTTTTCGGGTGCCCCCGGGTTGTGTTACGGTTCGACCGACCCGGGGGATCACGGTCTTCGGCGCCGCGCGCGCACCGGCCCCCTCCGTCCAGCCCGACCGGAATCGCCGATGCCCACCTGGCGCCTGGATCCGCGATGCCTGCCGCCGGCCCTGCTGATGGCCGCCCTCGCCGTGGGCGGATGCGGCGATACCGGCCCTGCCGACGAGGCCGGAGCGCCGGAAGACCGTGCCGTCGTCGATCAGCTGCACGAGGCCGGCACCGTGATCGCCGCCAACACCGTCGCCATGGACAGCCCGGGCTGGGGCGGCAGCCAGCGCAT
>JAGRNP010000175.1 GCA_020440705.1 bacterium
GCCCCGCCGGCGGGCGTCGCGCCCCGCGCCGTGTTCACCAGCTCGGCGGCCCCCAATCCCTTCAACCCCCGCATCCGCATCGCCTGGGAAATGCCCCGGGCGGGCCGGCTCGTGCTCGAGGTCTACGACGTGCGCGGCCGGCGCGTGCGCACCCTCGTCGACGGCGAGGTCGCCGCCGGGCCCGGCGCGATCATGTGGGACGGCGCCGACACGGAGGGCCGCCCGCTCGCCTCGGGCGTCTACTTCCGGGTGGCGCGCACGGGCAGCGAACGCCAGGTCGGGAAGATGACCCTCGTGCGCTGACGGCCGCTCCCGGCCGCCGAAACGGAAAAAGGGCGGTGCCGTGGCACCGCCCTTCTCCCGTCTCCGGTCCCCGGCCCGGTTCTACTTGACCAGCGTGATCCGCTGGGTCCGTGCCGTCCCGGCCGCGACCAGGCGCACCATGTAGACGCCCGCCGCCGCTATCCGTCCGGCGGCGTCCCGACCGTCCCACTGCACCTCGTGGCGGCCGGCCGCGTGGACCCCGCCGTTCACCAGCCGGCGCACCTCGTGCCCGGCCGCATCGTACACCGCCAGGTCCACCAACCCGCCCGTCGCCAGTTCGAAGGCGATCGTCGTGGCCGGGTTGAACGGGTTCGGATGGTTCGGCAGCAGCCGCACCTCCGCCGCGGCCAGGTCCGGCACCGGGCTCACGGCGTCGCGCTCCAGTTCGAACCAGTTCACGTTGAAGCCCGCCGTCTGCGGCACGAAGCGCACCACGCGGGTGCCGGCCGCCAGGGCGACGGTGGTCTCGACCGTGGTCCAGGTCTGCCAGCCCGTCGTCACCGGCACGTTCACCTGCACACCCGCGTCCACGCCGTCGACCAGCAGGCGGAAGGCGCCCCCCGCCGAGAGCGAAGCCACCCGGGCCCGCAGGAAGTGGTCGCCGCCGGCGGGCACGTCGACCGTGTACTCGATCCACTCGCCCGGGTTCAGCCAGCCGATGTTGTACCCGCCGCCCGTATCGGTGCAGGCCTCGATGTCGACGCCCTCGGCGGTGCGGTACTGCCCCCCCTGGTTGGCCGCGTCCTGGTCGTTGTAGGCCACGCCGCTGCCGCCGACGTCGTAGTTCTCGGCCTCGATCCGCGCCGGCACCACCGGCAGGGGACCGGGGTAGGCCGTCTGGCCGCACCCGGCGCCCACCGTCAGGTCGAGCGTCGCGGTGGCCTCGCCGCCGAGGTCGTCCACGGCGCGGGCCGTCACCTGGTAGCAGCCGTCGGCCACGGCGGGCCACAGCACCTCGTACGGGGCCGTGGCGTCGGTGCCCACGACGGTGCCGTTCGCGGCGAATTCCACCGCGGCGATGGTGCCGTCGGCGTCGAAGGCCGTCGCCGCCAGGGTGATGTCGCCGGCGGGCGCGTTGGCGCCCGGCGCGGTGAACGCCACCAGGGGCGCCTCGTTGGGGATGTCCTGGTACACGCGCACCCAGTCGACCAGGTATTCCTGCGGGAAGGTCGCCGTGACGCACGACGGCGTCGTGCAGCCCGTGTACCAGCCGCCCACCGCGGTGTTCAGGATGAGGAAGAACTCCTGGTCGAAGGGGGCGCGCGGGTTGCCCGGTGCGCCTAGGGAGTACCACTGGGCACTGGAGCGGGTCATGAACAGGACGTCGTCCACGTACCAGCGGATGGCGTCCTCCTCCCACTCCACCGCGTACTCGTGGAAGTCGTCGGCGAAGTTCACGCCGCCCAGGCTGTAGGAACCGCTGGTGGAGGTGTTGTCCGGCCAGCCGCCGCCGTAGTGCAGGGCGCCGCCGACCGTGGTCGTCCCGTTGGCCGATTCCATGATGTCGATCTCGCCGCTGGCGGCCCAGCCGCCGTACACGTCGTCCTGGGGCATCATCCAGAAGGCGGGCCAGATGCCGCCGCCGGTGGGCAGCTTGGCGCGCATGACGATGCGGCCATACGTGACCCCGAACTTGTCCCGCGTGGTGATCTTGCCCGACGTGAAGGCCGAGCCGCCGTAGAACTCGCTCCGGGTGGTGATGACCAGGTTCCCGCCGGTCACCGCCAGATTCTGCGTGCGGTAGTACTCGAGCTCGCTGTTGCCCCAGCCGCACAGGTCCGGGCAACCGTTGCCGACGTCGGGGGTCCACTTGGTGGCGTCGAGCGAGGTGCCGTCGAACTCGTCCGACCAGACGAGCGACCAGGTGGCCGCCGCCGGCACCGCGCCGAGCAGCAGAACGGACAGGGCGGCCAGGGCCGCGACGCGGGTGATGCGAGGGAGCATGGGGCGATCCTCCAGGCGATACCGGGCTGGGCGCCAACGGCGCCGGATGCGGCCGGACCCGCGCGCACCGCGGATCCACCTCTCTATTATAGACTATGTTCGGTAAACGTACAAAGGTTGAGCAGGCTTTTTTCCGGGCGATCCAGGTCCCGTCCAGGGGATGGGCACCGGCCGGGTCCGACGCCCCGTAGGACTGGAATTCCCGCCGCCGACACCCTATCCTTCCGATGGCGGCCGGCCCCTCGCCCCGGTCGCGGTGCGGCCCGACGTCCGCGCACCCCACCCCATCCCCCGAGGATCCGGAGCATGAAGAAGCTCGTCGAGTGCGTCCCGAACATCAGCGAAGGCCGGGATCCGGCCGTCATCGAGGCCGTCACCGCCGTGGTGAAGGACGTCCCCGACGTCCACCTGCTGGACGTCGATCCGGGCGCCGACACCAACCGCACCGTGATCACCTTCATCGGCTCGCCCGAGGGCGTGGCCGAGGCCGCCTTCCGCGTGGTCAAGCGGGCCGCCGAACTGATCGACATGTCGCGCCACAGCGGCGCCCATCCCCGCCACGGCGCCACCGACGTGTGCCCCTTCGTGCCCGTGCGCGGCGTGACCATGGCCGAGTGCGCCGATATCGCCCGGGCCGTGGGCCGGCGCATCGGCGACGAGCTCGCGATCCCCGTCTACCTCTACGAGGAGGCGGCCAGCAGCGAGTTCCGCCGCAACCTGGCCAACGTGCGCAAGGGCGAATACGAGGCCCTCGGCGAGAAGCTCGGCACCACCGAGTGGGCCCCCGACTTCGGCCCCAACGCGTGGAACGACCGCGCCCGGCGCACCGGCGCCACCAACGTCTCGGCCCGCGGCTTCCTGGTCGCCTACAACGTGAACATCAACTCCATGAGCAAGAAGATCGCCCAGAACATCGCCCTGGACATCAAGGAGGCCGGACGCGCCGCGCGCGACGCCGACGGCGTCCTGCTCAAGGACGCGAACGGCGAGAACCTCCTCGTGCCCGGCCCCTACCGCCTCGAGGCCTGCAAGGCCGTCGGCTGGGTCATCCCCGAATACCGGCGTGCGCAGGTCTCCATGAACCTCGTCAACACCACGATCACCAAGCCGCACCAGGCCTTCGAGGCCTGCCGCAGGTCGGCCCAGGACCGCGGCGTGCGCGTCACCGGCAGCGAACTGGTGGGCCTGATCCCCGAGGGCGACATGATCGCGGCCGGCAAGCACTTCCTGAAGCAGGCGGGCCAGTCGGCGGGTATCCCGAAGCGGTTGATCATCGAGACGGCCATCCAGAGCATGGGCCTGGCCGAGCTGACCCCCTTCGACCCGGCCGAGAAGATCATCGAGTACCAGGCCGGCCTGGTCGACGGTCCCCTGGTCAGCATGAGCAACCGCGAGTTCGTCGACGAGCTGAGCAGCGACTCCCCCGCCCCCGGCGGCGGTTCGGTGGCCGCCCTCTGCGCCGCCCAGGCCGCAGGCCTGGTGGCCATGGTCGGCAACCTCACCGTCGACAAGCGCGCCTACGAGGACGTGCAGGACCGGGTCAAGGAGATCGCCGAGCAGGCCCAGGACCTCAAGGACTTCTTCCTGGCCGCCATGGACGACGACACCGCCGCCTTCAACGCCGTCATGGACTGCTTCCGGCTGCCCAAGGGCAAGGCGAAGGACCTCGCCGTGGCCGAGGCCACCCGCGAGGCCACCCGGGTGCCCCTGTCGGTCCTTTCGAAGGTGCCGGCGGTGCTCGAACTGGCCGGCGAGATCGGCCGCATCGGCAACCAGAACAGCCTCAGCGACGCCGGCGTGGCGGCCCTGGCCGGCATGGCCGGCGCCGAGGGCGCCTACTACAACGTCCTGATCAACCTCGACGGCCTGCGGGCCCTCGACCAGAGCGCCGAGCCCGACTTCGTCGCCGCCACGCGGCGCGCCGCCGCCGAGGCCCTCGTCCGCTGCGAGGACCTGGCCGCCGCGGTGAAGCGGACGATCCGCGGTCGCCTCGAGGACGCCCTCGACTCCTGAACCTGACGTGAAACCCGCTCCCGGCGTTCCCCCGCCGCCGGGACCCGACACGAACCCGAAAGGCAGACCATGGCCCAGGCCACGCCCCCCCAGAAACCGCAGTCGCCCTGGCAGGAGATCTCCCAGCCCTTCATCGACCTCTGGCACGCCCCGCGCGCGCTGTGGGGCATCAACCTGGCCTACTTCCTCGAGGGCTGGGTCTATTTCGGCATGCTGGGCTACCTGGCCATGTACTTCTCCGACCTGGTCTTCCAGGGCGACCCCCACGCCGACATCAACTCGCATCACATGGTGCTCGTGCTGACCGCCGGCATCACCATCAGCATGTTCTTCTTCGGGGGACTCGCCGACAAGTGGGGCATCCGGCGCACGCTGCTGATCGCCTTCGTCTTCCTGCTCGCCGGACGCGTGGTCATCTCCGCCGCCCCGCTCGTCTCGAGCGCGCCGGGCATGTGGGGCACGTGGCACCTGCTGACCATGGCCGGCATCGTCGTGGTCGTGCTCGGCTATGGCCTCTACCAGCCGGCGGCCTACGCCGGCGTGCGCAAGTTCACCACCGGCGCCACCGCGGCCATGGGCTACGCCATGCTCTACGCCCTGATGAACCTGGGCGGCTGGCTGCCGAGCTTCTTCAGCGACGTGCGCCAGTCCATCGGCATCACCGGCGCCTTCTGGGTGTACACGGGCCTGACCCTGGTCGCCCTGCTGGCCACCTTCTTCATCCTGACCCGCAAGGTCGAGGAGAAGGCCGCCGCGGCGGCCGAGGCCGCGCGCGCCGAGGAGAAGAAGGCCGCCGGCCAGGCGGCAGCCGCCCCCACCGCCGCCGGCGACGTTCCCGGCGCCTCGGTCGACGTCGACGCCTCGATCCCGGCCCACATGTGGGTCACCCTGGCGGCCATCGCCGGCTGCGTGGCCTTCCTGCCGTCCCACATCGCCCAGTGGACGTGGGCCGGCCTCGGCGCCGTCTTCGTCGCCGTGGTCGCCATCCCGGGCTGGCGCACACCCACCCGGGTCTGGCTGGCCAACCATCCCCTGGCCAACTCCAAGTTCTTCTTCTTCATCTTCGCCCTGATTCCGGTGCAGACCCTCTTCACCTACAACTGGCTCATCCTGCCCCAGTACCTCGAACGCGCCTTCGAGGGCGGCGTGGTGAGCGAGCGCTTCGAGATCTTCTCGAACATGAACCCGATCCTGATCTTCTTCGCCGTGCCCATCGTCACCGCCCTGACCCAGAAGCAGAAGATCTACAACATGATGATCATCGGCACCCTGGTCATGGCGGCGCCGGCGTTCCTGCTCGCGGTCGGCACCAACCTGTACACGCTGCTCGGCTACCTGCTGGTCATGACCATCGGCGAAGCCATGTGGCAGCCCCGCTTCCTGCAGTACGCCGCCGAGATCGCCCCCGAGGGCCGCACCGGCGCCTACATGGGCGTGGCCCAGTTCCCGTGGTTCCTGACCAAGGTCGTCGTCCCGCTCTACTCGGGCATCATGCTCACGAAGTACGTGCCCGCCGAGGGCCCGCGCGATCCCCAGACCATGTGGCTGTACTTCGCGATCATCGCCATGGTCAGCCCGGTCCTGCTGGTCCTCTTCCGGGGGTGGGTCGGCGAG
Organism: bacterium; assembly: GCA_020440705.1. Lineage (NCBI taxonomy): Bacteria > bacterium. The sequence goes on from JAGRNP010000175.1 coordinate 5,896, forward strand.
CTCAAGGAGCGCTCCGAATAGAGGGGCGCCGGGATTCCAGCCAGGCTCCGTCGGGCCCT
>JAGRNP010000176.1 GCA_020440705.1 bacterium
TTCCTCGACCAGTTCCGCACGCTGTTCGGCATCGCCCTGCTCGCCGCGCCCATGGGCACCGAGAAGGACTCGGGCTACCACGAGGCCGTGGTCGACTTCGGCCCCAACGGCGCGGGCATCACCGCATACGGCGCCGAGGGCTGGGGCTGGACCCAGCTGATCGAGATGCAGAACCCCGTCTACGACGCCACCAACTTCCTGGGACCCCTCGGCGACGCCGGCTGCGTGTACGTGTCGAGCGTGGCCGTGCGCACCCTGGCCTGGAACGAGACCTCCCAGGCCTTCGTGGGCGACGGGCGCGTGTTGACCTACGGTGATTTCGCCGAGAGCTTCGACACCCTCGTGAGCGCCGTCACCGACGGCCCGACCGACCCCGTGCTCATCGTCGAGGACCGCGGTGTCGATGCCGGGCGCATCTGGCTGCACGGCCGCGACGGCGCCCGGGCGACCGTGGTCGGCTCGGCCGGCGTCTCGCCCCGCAAGGTGCGCGCCGCCGGCGGCGTGGCCGTGGTGTCGAGCTTCGCGGACGACCTGCTGACGGTGGTGCTCTGGGACGGCGGCACGAGCGCGAGCGTGGCCGGCACCGTGGCCGTGGGCGACGGCCCCGTGGGCATCGACGTGATGGATCTGGGGAACGGCACCGTGGCCGTGGTGAGCACCGGCTTCAACGACGACACCTACACGGTGACGGTGCTCGCGGCGGCCGACGGCAGCGTGGTGAGCAAGACCACGCATCAGGTGCCGGAGGGCGGGCAGGAGCCCGGCCACGCGGCGTGGGTGCGCGACGGCTCCCGGCGCATCGCCATCTCCTGCCACGGCAGCGACGAGATCGTGGTGCTCGACTCGGGACTGTAGTCCGCTAGTCGGCCTCCGGGTCCGCCGTGGGCGACCGCCCGGCCTCCGCCAGGGGCCGGGCGGTCGGCGTGATGTCGGCGCCGGGCCGGGCGAGGCGGTGTGGTCAGTCGGCCCGCGGCGCCTCGCCGTCGCGGCGCGCCGGAGAGCGGTCGGCGGCGAAGACCCGACGCAACACGGTCGCCAGTTCGTCGCGGCTGAAGGGCTTGGCGAGGGCCGCATCGAAGCCGTAGGCCGTGCAGTCGGACATGACGTCGTCGTGGGAGTAGCCGCTGACGACGATGGCCCGGATCCGCGGATTCAACCGGCGCAGCCGGGGCAGCACGTCCTTGCCGCCGAGGCCGCCGGGCACCGTGAGGTCGAGGATGACCGCCCGGAACGGCTCGCCCGCGGCCTGCGCGGCGGCGAAGCGGGCGACGGCGTCCTCGCCGCGGCCGCACGTCACGCAGCCAATGCCGAAGGTGCCGAGCAGGCCGGCGAGCAGGTCGCGCAGGTCCTCCTCGTCGTCCAGGACGAGGATCCGTCCGCCCGGCTCGGGCAGGGCGCCCGTCGGCAGGCTCGCCCCGGCGGCCAGCGCATCGGCCGCCGGCAGGCGCACCGTGAAGACGGTGCCGCGACCGGGCGCCGAGGCGACCTCGATGTCGCCGCCGTGCCGGTTCACGATGGAGTACACGATGGACAGGCCGAGGCCGCTCCCCCGCTCCTTGGTGCTGAAGTAGGGCTCGAAGATCCGGTCGAGGTCGTCGGGTGCGACGCCTTCGCCCTCGTCGCGGAAGGTCAGCACGACCATCCGGCGCAGGGCGCCGTCGGCGTCGGCCTGCACGTCGTTGCGGGCCTGCACGCGCAGGGAACCGCCGTCGGGCATGGCCTGCGCCGCGTTGATCATCAGGTTGCTGAAGACCTGCTCGATCTGGTCGGGATCGGCCTCGATGGTCCACAGGTCGCCGGCGATGTCGAGGCGGCAGGTGGCGGCCGACCCGCTGAACGCGAGGGCGGCCACGCTCTCGAGGATGCGGTCGACGGCCAGCGACTCGCGGACCGGCGCGCCGCCGCGGGCGAAGGTGAGCAGCTGGCGCGTGAGGGAGCTCGCGCGCTCCATGGCGCGGCGGGCCCGCAGCAGGTTCTCCCGCTGGGCCGGCTGCAGCGCCGCCGTCTCCTCGACCAGCGAGACGTTGCCCACCACCACCGTGAGCAGGTTGTTGAAGTCGTGGGCGATGCCGCCGGCGAGGGCGCCGAGCGACTCCAGCTTCTGCGCGCGCTGGCGCTCCTGTTCGGTGCGCGCGCGGTCGGTCACGTCGCGGAAGGCGATCACCCGGCCGGGACTGTCGGCGCCCTCGATCCGCAGCGGCGCCAGGGAGAAGTCGATCAGGCGGGACGGCGCCGCCGGCGCGGCCAGGGGCGTGATGCGCACCTCGCCGCGGTCGGCCGTCCCGACTGCGGCGCCCTCCAGGCGGGCGGCCAGACCGGGCAGGAGCGTGCCGAGGCTGCGCCCCACCGCGTCGGCCGCGGCCACCCCGATGATGTCGCACGCGGCCGGATTGATGAGCGCGACCCGGTCGCCATCCAGGCCGATCAGGCCGTCGGCGATGCTGCCGAGGGTCGCCGCGAGGCGGGCGCTCTCCCGGCGCACCTCGGCCTCGGACGCCCGCAGCTCCCGGGTGCGCGCGGCCACCTCGGCCGCCAGCCGGCGCGTGTACTGCCGGTTCTTGAGCGACGACACCACGAGCCACAGGGCCACCAGGGTCAGGGCCACCAGGGCGGCGCGGAACGCCGCGCGGTCGCGCAGACGGGGCGTGATCCGGATCCAGTCGGTCGTGATCGCGGCGCTGGCGGCGCCGTCGTTGCGGATGGCCTGGAGGTGGAAGCGGTACCGACCGGGCGGCACGTTGGTGTAGCGCAGGCTGCGGCCCGGCACCACCACGGGATCCTGCCACGCCGGCTCGAACCCCTCGAGCCAGGTGCGGAAGCGCAGGCTCGCCTCGTCGCGGAACGACAGGCCGCGGAAACCGACGACCATCAGGTCGACGGGCGCGGCGATGCCGAGATCGCCGAGGGGCGACAATGCGCGGCCGTTCACCTCGAGCGAGCGGAACTCGACCAGGGGCGGCACCGTCGACGGCGTCCGCAGGTCCAGGTCGCACACGCTCACGCCGTGGTCCATGCCCACCCACATGCGGCCGGCGGCGTCGAACTGCAGGCCGTCGCGGTTGCACTCGCCGCCGATGAGCCCCTCGCGCGCCGTCAGGGTGATCAGCTCGCCGTCGCGCCACACGCGCACCCCGTTGTCGGTGGCGACCCACAGGCGCCCGTCCGGGTCGGTGCGGAGCGCGTAGATCGGCCGGTCGACCCGCGGCGCGACCGACTTCACGAGCGAGTCGCCGCGGGCCTCGTACAGGCCGGACAGGGTGCCGGCGAGCAGCCGCCCGTCGCGCGTCTCGTGGACGGCGTAGACGTTGCTGCCCAGGTCCTCCCGCCGGTCCTGCCAGGACCGGATCCCGTCCGGGGCGATGCGGTAGACCCCGCGACGGTACGTGGCCACCAGGAGGTCGCCGTCGTGCGCCTCCTCGATGCGCCGGATCGTCAGGTGGCGCACGTCGGACGTGCCGGGCAGGACGACCTCCTCGAGGCCGGCGGCGGTGGTCCGCAGCAGCCCGTTGGCTGAACCGATCCACAGCCGGCCGGTGCGGTCGAAGTGCAGGGTGAAGGCCGTGCCCATCTGGTCCTCGAGAGGCCAGACCCAGACGACGCCGTTGCCCTCGATCCGCCCGATGCCCCGCTTGGTCGCCGCCAGCCACACCCGGCCCACGGCGTCCTCGGCCAGGTCCATGACGCGCTCGTCCCCGTCGGGCAGGGCGATGCGCACCGGCGGATCCGACAGCACGGTCAGGCCGCCCGGATGTCCCAGCACGGTGACGCCGTCGCGGCGGTGCAGCACGGCGCAGACCTCGTCGGCGAAGAGGCCCTCGTGGTGGTCGTAGCTGGTGATGGCGCGGTCGGCGAGCTTGCAGACGCCGCGCATGTTGGCGAGCCAGACGGTGCCCTCGCGGTCGAGGAAGAGATCGGTCGCGCCGTCGCCGGCCATGCGGTCGGTGATGAGCAGCCGCTCGAGACCGAAACGCGGATGGAAGGAGAAGACCTCGTTGGTGCCGCCGAAGTAGATGCCGCCGGCCGGCTCGGCCACGGCCGCGACCCCGAACGTGCCCTGTTCGAGTTCGATCCGCAGTCCGTCGGCGAGCACCTCGCAGCGACCGTCGGCGAGGCGGCCGATCCACGTCTCCCCGACCAGCCACACCGCGCCGCCCTCCCGGGCCCGGCAGGTCGCCAGGACCGGACCGGTCGGCACGCCCACCGCCCCGAGAGGCACCAGCGCGCCGCGCGGGCCCGCCGTCAGCAGACCCCGGCTGGTCGCCACCAGCAGCGTGCCGTCGAGGATGTCCACGTCGTTGATCTGATGGGTCGGACCCTCGGCGCGCAGCACCTCCCACTCGCCGCCGCGCCACCACAGGACCGAATCCGCCAGCGCCCCGAGAACCACCGGCCCCGGGCTGTCGCGGCTGTCGCCGACGGCGAACTTCAGGTCGGCGCCGGGGTTCGGAAAGGCCTGGGGCTCCAGCTTGTTCCAGCCGTCGTCCCCCCGCCACCAGACGACGGGCGAACCCCACAGGCTGACCGTCCAGAGCCGCCCGGTGCCGTCGCTGGCCACGTCGCGGCAGCCCCGGCCGAAGCTGTCGTTCTCCTGCACGACGTCGTACCACTCGGCACCGTCGTAGCGGGTCAGCCCGTTGCGCGTCGCGAACCACATGTAGCCGTCGGGATCCTGGCTCACGCCGAGCACGGAGCTGCTCGGCAGCCCGTTCGCGTCGGTGTAGACCTGGTAGGGATGCGGACCGGCGCCGGCCGCACCGGCGAGGAGGATCGCGGCGTTGGCCAGCCCCAGGAACGCGATGGTGCGGGGGCGTGTCGGCGAGAACATGGACCCGTCCTGCTGGAAGCCTGGCGATGGTTTGAACAGACTGTATCACATTCTCGCAACTCTGCGCCAGCCCGGGACGGCCGTCAGGGCCGGCTCGATGGTCAGGGCGTGGCTGGCGCCGCACACGACGAACACCCGCTCGCCGTGGCGCACCCGATCGATGACCAGGCGCGTCAGGTGGTGGTCCCGCGCACGGTTCGAGGCGTGGGCGATGAGGTTCAGGCGGGTGCCTTCGGCCTTGGGCCACATGGCCTCGGCCGGGAGGTCCCGCCAGTCGCCGACGGCCGGGGCCAGGTTCTCCCCCCACCACGCGTCGAATTCCGCCAGGTCGGCGAATGTCCCCTCGAGACCGGGCAGCCCGCCCCGCTTGGCCAGCGCCGCGCGGGCCAGGTCTTCCAGGGCGTCGCCGGTGCGCCCTCCGCGCTCGCCGACGACCATGCGCATGGTGTAGAACGCCGCCACCTCTTCGCGGGAGCACGTCGCCCGCACGGCCGCGATCTCGTCGGCCCAATCCGGCTCGAGGGAGAAGGCGGGCACGTCGTCGTCGCGGGCCAGGGCATACACGGCGCCGCCTTCGCCGAACATGCGCACGCCCGCGTCGAGGCCCCCGATGTACAGGCCCAGCCGCGACTCGATCAGGGCCAGGGTGGGGTCGAACGCGCGCCAGGCGTCCTTGATCATGGCGATCTGAGGGTCGGCGGGATCGCCGGTGTGCCCGCTGCCGAAGAAGTAGAGCGCTCCGCCCGAGGCCGGATCGTCCAGACGCAGGATGTAGGGTCGGTCCCAGGCTCCCGGCACCTGGCCGTGCTCGGCGTAGGGCCGGAACGGCGCGGCGAGGGCGAGGTCGGGCGTGGGCAGCGTGTCGAGCCGGCGCCAGCCGCTGTGCAGCCAGGCGGCGCCGAGGCCGAGGGCGGCCAGCAGCCACAGGCCGAGAGCCGCCAGGACGAAGCGTTTGACGAGGGAGCGGGACATGGGCACCTCCGGGTTCCCCCGAGGGACGCAATCCGGACCGCCCGGGTTGCGCCGGGCCTACTCGACCCGCCCCTGCAGGTACCAGCGGCCTTCGCGCTCGTCGAAGTACACC
>JAGRNP010000177.1:0-2578 GCA_020440705.1 bacterium
TGGTGGCACTTGAGCCACGAGGTGGCGTAGGCGATCAGCGCGAAGCTGGCGGCGTGGCTCTCGGGGAAGCCGTACTCGCCGAAGCCCTTGATCTGCTGGAAGACGCGCTCGGCGAAGTCGGCGCTGATGCCCTTGGCGACCATGCGCGAGACGAGGCGCTCGTGGTGGGTCTCGATGGGGCCGTGGCTGCGCCAGGTGGCCATGTCGCGGCGGAGCTGGTCGGCCTCGCCGGGGGTGTAGTCGGCGGCCTCCATGGCCAGGCGCATGACCTGCTCCTGGAACAACGGGACACCCAGCGTCTTGCGCAGCACGGGTTCGAGCGAGGGGTGCGGGTAGGTGACGGGCTCCTCGCCGTTGCGCCGCCGCAGGAAGGGGTGCAGCATGCCGCCGGTGATCGGGCCGGGCCGGATGATGGCCACCTGGATCACGAGGTCGTAGTAGGTCTGCGGCCTGAGGCGCGGCAGCATGCTCATCTGGGCGCGGCTCTCGACCTGGAAGGTGCCCACCGAGTCGGCGCGACAGAGCATGCTGAAGGTGGCGCGGTCGCCGCGCGGAATGCGCGCGAGGGACATGGTCTTGCCACGGTGCGCGCGCAGCAGGTCGAAGGCGATGTGCAGCTGGTTCAGGGCGCCGAGGCCGAGCAGGTCGACCTTGAACAGGCCGAGGGCCTCGACGTCGTACTTGTCCCACTGGATGACGGTGCGTCCGGGCATGGTGGCGTTCTCGACGGGCACGAAGTCGGGCACCGGTTCGTGGCCGAGCAGGAAGCCGCCCGGATGGATGGACAGGTGGCGCGGGAACTCCTGGATCTCGGCGACCAGGCGGGCGAAGCGGGCCACCAGGGGATGGGCCGGATCGAAGCCGGCGTTCTGCAGGTCGTCCGGGGCGATGCCTTCGCGGGCACCATCCGGAAAGTGGTAGTACATGCTCGAGCGCGCGGTCTTGGCCAGGCGGTCGAGCTGCACCGCCGGCAGACCCAGGGCCTTGCCCACCTCGCGGATGGCCGAGCGCGGCCGGAAGCGCACGACGTTGGCCACCATGGCCGCCTTGTCGCGGCCGTACTTGGCGTAGACGTGCTGGATGACCTCCTCGCGACGGCCGTGCTCGATGTCCAGGTCGATGTCCGGCGGCTCGGCGCGCTCGCGGGAGATGAAGCGCTCGAAGAGGAGGTCGACCTCGCGCGGGTTCACCGCCGTCACCTTCAGGCAGTAGCACACCACCGAGTTGGCGGCCGAGCCGCGGCCCTGACAGACGATGCCCTCGTCGCGGCAGAACTTCACGATCTCGTACATGGTCAGGAAGTAGCCCTCGTAGTCGAGGTCGTGGATGAGTTCGAGTTCGCGATCGATGCGGGCCTGCAGGTCGGCCGGGACCGTACCGCCGAAGCGGTCGCGGGCGCCCTGGCGCACCAGGCGGTCGAGCCAGGTGGCGGTCGTCATGCCGAAGGGGAGCTGCTCGGCGGGATAGCGGTAGGTGAGCTCGGCCAGGGTGAAGGTGCAGCGGTCGGCCACTTCCCGGGTGCGCGCCACGGCGGCCGGGTCGTCGGCGAAGAGGCGGGCGAAGACGTCGGGCGTGACCAGGGCGTGGCGATCGTTGGGGCGCAGCAGGCGGCCGGCGTCGGCCACGTTGGTGCCGTGCCGAATGCAGGTCAGGACGTCCTGCAGGGCGCGCCGTTCGCGGCGGTGGTAGAGCACCTCGTGGCCCGCCACCACGGGCAGGCCGAGGCGCCGGGCGCGGGCGCGCAGACGGGCCTCGGTGCGCTCCTCGCCGGGGGCCAGGTGGCGGGTGGCGAGGGCGTAGAGGCGGTCGCCGAAGGCGTCGCGCAGGTCGGCGCCGATGCGGTCGAGGTCGGCCTCGGCGTCGGCGTCGGTGCCCGCCTCGAGGAGCAGGCTCTCGCGGCCGCCCCACAGGGCGATCAGGCCCGGGGCGTGGGCGGCCACCTCGCGCCAGGTGACGCGGCTGGCGCCCTTCCCGCAGCGCAGGCGGCCGGTGGTGACGAGGTTGCAGAGGTGGGCGTAGCCGCGGCGGTCCTGCACCAGGAGGGTGATCGTGGAGTCGTGTCCGGACATCGATTCGACGGTGACCTGGCTGCCGAGGATGAGCCGCGGGGGTGGCGTGTCGCCCGCCCACTCGCGCACGGCCACGTGGGCCTTGGGCGCGCCCGGCACGCCGTCGCGGTCAGGTGAGGGCCAGGGCGGGCAGACCGAGCTCGCCGGCGCGGCGCACCAGTTCGTCGGGCGCCGAGGCGCCCTCGCGGAAGGAGTAGTGGGACTTGCACCACAGGGGCGCGTAGGCCGTGGTGGTGCTGCTGGTGAGCGTGCGGGCCGGCATGGGCGGGCCCTTTCCCTGGGGAGGGATGGTCTGTCTTCGTCAGTCGTCGCCGGTGTCGGGTTCCGATGAGATGCGCAGCCAGTCGGCGAAGCCCGCCGCGTCCATCTCGCCGGTGACGAGGGCGACGACCGCAGCCACGGCGTCGGTCTCGGGGGCGACCAGCCGCTGGCCGTTCAGTTCGAGGAACACGCCGGCCGCGGTGAACGCCGTGCGCTTGTTCCCGTCGACGAAGGGATGGTTGCGCACC
>JAGRNP010000177.1:2587-5862 GCA_020440705.1 bacterium
CCGTTCAGTTCGAGGAACACGCCGGCCGCGGTGAACGCCGTGCGCTTGTTCCCGTCGACGAAGGGATGGTTGCGCACCGGGGCGAACGCGTAGGCGGCGGCCAGATTGAAGACGTCCTGATCTCCGTAGCCGAATCGGTTTCGCGGAGCCGCCAGGGCCGATGCGAGCAGCCCCTCGTCGCGGATGCCCGTGCCGCCGCCGTGTTCGGCGAGCAGCATGCCGTGGATGGCATGAATGACCTCTTCGGTCAACCACCTGGGCTCGGTGTCGCTCATTCCGATCCCCTCACTTGGCCAGCTCCCGCAGGGCATTGCGGTAGCGAGCCATGAAGCCCTCGGCCTTGCGCATGGCCTGCTCGAAATCGGGGTCGTAGGGCACGATCTGGTAGCCGTCGGGGGTGCGGGTCAGGTAGAGGGCATCCCCTTCCTTCACCCTGAGCGCCTTGGCGGCCTCGGCGGGCAGTGTCATCCCGAGGGAGTTGCCGACCTTGCGGATCGTCAGCTTGACCATGAGTGGGCCTCCCGGTGGCCTGCAGTTGAGGTTTTACATATGTTATAACACCGACACCGGGATGTCAACGGTTTCGTTTGCCGCCGGTCTCCGCTGCTCATATTTTCGTATTTTTTTCGCCTCCAGTCAACTCGAAAGTCGCCAAACCCCTCCCCTGTGGTAGAATAGAGGAGTATCCGACTCCCCTCCCGACCCGAAAGCCGCGCCCCATGCCGTCCGGCCCGCGCCAGCCCCACGCCGACACCCCCACGCTCGTGCTCGTGCGCGGGGCGCGGTCCGGCGACCAGGCGGCCCTCGAGGAGCTGTGCCGGCGCTACCTGCCCCGGCTCGAGCGCTTCGCCCGCGGCCGGCTGCCCGCCTACGCCCGCGGCACCCTCGACACGCGCGACCTGGTGCAGGACGCGCTGGTGAACTCCCTCGCGAAGCTCGAGAACTTCGACCCCCAGAGCCCGGGCTGCTTCCAGGCCTACACGCGGCAGGCGATCCTCAACGCCCTGCGCAACCGGGTGCAGCGGGTGAAGCCCAAGGCTTCGCAGACGCTCGTGCTGGAGAACGCGCCCGACCACACGCCGTCGCCGCTGGAGGAACTGCTCGGCCGCGACGCCCTCGACCGCTACGAGACGGCCCTGGCCGGACTGGATGCGGACGAGCGCGAGCTCATCGTCGGGCGGCTCGAGTTCCACTGCAGCTTCCAGGAGCTGGCCGACACCACGGGCCGCGCCTCGCCCGACGCGGCGCGCATGGCCTTCAAGCGCGCGCTGCTGCGCCTGGCCGGGGCCATGGACGAGGGGGAGCCGGTCCATGGCTGAGCGCGACGACGGCAGCCGCGGCCTCGACCGCCTCGCCGACCTGGTGGGCGAGCTGAACGACATCACCGGCGACGACTCCCTCGCCGGCGGCCTCGACGCGGCCGACACGCGCATCGCGCGGAACCTCGCCATCCTCGGGCGCATCGGGGCCTTCCGGCCGGATGACGACGGCGAGGACGACGAAGGCGACGGCGCGCCGCAGCCCGCGGCCACCGCCGACGTGCCCGAAGCCATCGGGCCGTACCGGCTGCGCGAGCGGATCGGTTCGGGCGGCATGGGCGACGTGTACCTCGCCGAGCAGACCGCGCCGCTGCAGCGCACCGTCGCGCTGAAGATCATCAAGCCGGGCATGGACTCGCGGGAGATCATCCGGCGCTTCGAGCGGGAGCGGCAGGCGCTCGCGGCCATGGACCATCCGCACATCGCGAAGGTGTTCGACGCGGGCATGGCGGCGAATGGGCGGCCCTACTTCGTCATGGAATACGTGGCGGGCGAGCCCATCACCGCCTGGTGCGACCGGCGGCGGCTGGGCAACGCGGCGCGGCTCGAGCTCTTCCGCCAGGTGTGCGCCGGCGTGCAGCACGCGCACCAGAAGGGGATCATCCACCGCGACCTGAAGCCGTCGAACGTGCTGGTGACCGAGGTCGACGGGCGGCCGCAGCCGCGCATCATCGACTTCGGCGTGGCCCGCGCGGTGGAACGCGACGCGGACACCGGCGCGACCCTGTTCACCGAGGACGGCCGCCTCGTCGGCACGCCCGAGTACATGAGCCCGGAGCAGGCGTCCCTCGGCGGGGGCGCCGTGGACACGCGCACCGACGTGTACTCCCTCGGCGTGCTGCTCTACGAACTGATCGTGGGGCGGCTGCCCTTCGAACCGGAGACCCTGCGCCTGGCGGGCGTGGCGGAGATCCAGCGCATCCTGCGGGAGGTCGACCCGCCGCGGCCGAGCGCCCGGCTCGCGACCCTTGCGGGCGAGGCCGACATCGGCGACAACCGGGCCACGCCGGCGGCGGCCCTGCGACGGCAGGTGAGCGGCGACCTGGACTGGATCGTCATGAAGGCCCTGGCCAAGGAGCCGCAGCGGCGCTACGACACGGCCGCCGCCTTCGCCGATGACATCGGCCGGCACCTGGCCCACGAGCCGGTGCAGGCGGGGCCGCCGGGTCTGGGCTACCGGGCCGGCAAGTTCGTGCGCCGGCACCGGGGCGGCGTCACGGCGGCGGCGCTCGTGGCTGCCGCGCTCCTGGCCGGACTGGCCGGCACCACCTGGCAGTCGGTGCAGGCCACCCGCGCCCGCGACGAGGCGCGGCGGCAGGCCGAGATCGCCCGCGCGGTGAACGCCTTCTTCATCGACACCTTCGGCCACCGCGACCCGCTGCAGACCGGCGGCGAGACGGGGCTGTCGGTGGCCGAGGCCATGGACCGGGCCGCGGCGCGGATCCCCGCCGCGTACGCCGACGATCCGGCCCTGGAGCTCGAGCTGCGCCGCGTGGTCGGGCGCTCGTACATGCGGCTGGGCGCCTGGGCGCAGGCGCAGGAGCACCTGGACCGGGCCTGGGCACTGACGGCCGCGGCGCCGGCCGTTCCCCGCCTCGGGCTCATGCGCGAGCTCGGCGAGCTGGCGCGCGACCGCGGCGACCTGGCCCTGGCCGCGCGGTGGTTCGCCGCCGTCGACAGCGCCCTTGCCGACCAACCCCGGCCCGACGTGGCCGAACGGATCGAGAACCTGCACCTGCGCGGCACCGTGGCGCGGTTGGCAGGCGACCTGGCGGCCGCCGACTCGCTGCTCGCCCTCGCGGCGGCGGTGCGCGACTCGCTGCCCGCGGCCGAGCGCGATCCCAACCTGGGCCTGGACAGCGACCGCGCCGACCTGCTCGTCGCCCGCGGCGAGACCGCCGCCGCCGACAGCGCCTTCGCCGCCTTCGCCGCGCGGGTGACGGCGGTGCACGGCCC
>JAGRNP010000178.1 GCA_020440705.1 bacterium
GGTGTCGCGGAACGCGACGAAGCCCGCCGGCGCCAGGCCCGCGGGCGCCGCCGGCCACGTGCCCTCGAAGGCGACCGACAGGTCGGTGGGCACGCCGGCCCAGAGCTTCAGGGCCCCGCCGCCGGAGCGCTTGACCGTGCCGGCCACCGGTTCGGCGAGGTCGTACTCCTCGGCCAGGGTGAAGCCCCAGTCGGCCATGTCGGCGGCCAGGGCGAAGGCGCCCACCACCTGCAGGGTGTAGGTGGCCTTGTCCGCGCCGGCGGGCAGGGCCACCTCGGCCTCGCCCTCGAGGCCGTCGAAGCCCGAACTGACCACGGCCCGGCCATCGGCGTCGAGGATGTTGATGGCGCAGTCGGTGAACAGATTGCCCACCTTCTTCGTCATCGTCAGCCGGAACGCCGCCGCGGGCGTGGTGGCGTCGAGGGTGAACGGCAGCTCCCAGGTGTCGGTGTCCTTCACCTCGATCTCGCGCTCGCCGGCGAAGCCGGTGATCGCCGCCGTCACCTCGCCCTCGAACACGCCGGGGAAGACGCGCGTCACCGTCAGGGCTCCGCGGGCGGGCTTGCCCGGAGCCTTCGGCGCGAGCCCGGCGAGGCCCGACGCGTCGACCTCGTAGCCGTCGAACGAGACCGTCAGGCGGTAGTCGCTGCGGTCGAGATTGGCGATGCCGCTGACCACGTTCAGCTCCCAGGTGCCGGGGTAGAGTTCGGGCGCCGCGACGGACAGGTCGCGGATCTGGTCGCCGGTCTTTCGCGCGTACCCCGACCAGCCGCCGCGCACGGTGCCCTCGGGATCGTCGATCTCCAGGTAGACGCCGGCGCCGTCCTGCGCACCCGTGTCGCCGCTCACCTCGAGGCGCACGCGCATGGTCGAGGCACCGGGCGGCACGTCGACGTAGTAGCGGTCGACCGCGCTCTGCACGAGGTCGCGGCCTTCCCAGCTGCGCATGTAGCCCGCGTCCGGACCGAACGTCGCGCCGACCACGACCGTGTTCCAGAGGTAGAGCTCGCGCGCCGCGAGGCCCGACAGGTCGCCGCCGTCGAGGCTGCCAATCACCCGGGCGGCATAGCGGCCGGGCGCACGCAGCTGCGCCCCGTCGTAGGTGCAGACCACGCTCATCGCCCGCGCCCCGCGGATGTAGCGGTCGCCCGAGACGACCCGCAGCCAGTCGGCTTCGCTGCGGAAGCGGAAGCTGCGGAAGAACGCGTCGCGCGCGTCGGGTCCGAGGTCGGGATGGAAGACGGGCGTCACGTCGAAGGCGACTTTCTCCGGGGCGAAGGGGATGCCGCCGGGCGTGCGCCAGTAGGCGGCTTCGGCCTTGCCGTCACCCTGGAACGGAGCCTCGGTGGCGATGCGGTACCACAGCACGTCGTGGGCCGAGCGGCTCTGCGCCAGATCCCGCAGCACCTGCCACGAGGCGCCCGCGTTCACCAGCCCGCCGCCCTGGTCGTTCAGGTTCAGGCCGGGCACCGGCGAGCCGCCCGCGATGAGCGCCCGCTTGACCATGCCCCAGTGGATGTCCAGGCCGGCCTGCCGCGCGGCGCCCACCAGGCAGGCGACCACGCCCGCCGTCTGGGGCGAGGCCATGCTCGTGCCGTTGAAGCGGCCGGTGCCGTCGTTGAAGGCGGGCACGGTGCTCATGGCCGAACCGGGCGCCACCACGTCGGGCTTGCAGGCCTCGCCGCCGCGGCTGGAGAAGGCGAAAAGGGTCGGGCGTTCGAGGCGGGCGTCGTAGAGGTCGGCCGCCGTGGCCGGGGCCAGGTAGGCGCCCGAACTGATGACGCTGTACGACGAGGCCGGCAGGCCGGTCGTCGACAGCCCCGGGCCCTCGTTGCCCGCGCTGGTGCACACGTACAGGGTCGGATGCTCGGCCAGCAGGTCGTTCAGCCAGCCCTCCATGGCCGCGTCGCCCTCCTGCACCGAGTTGATGCCGAAGCTCATGTTGATGACGACCGGGATGCCCCACTTCTCCTCGAAGGCGGCGGCGTACTCGTAGGCCTTCTTCATGCTCCCGGTGCGGGTGGCGCCGCCCGAAAGGCGGTTGTCGCCGATCTTGAGCGACATGAGCCAGGCGCCGGGCGCGGCGCCGTGCAGGTCCTTCTGGCCGCCCACCTCGAAGCCCGCGGCGATGCCCGCGCAGTGGGAACCGTGGCTGCCGTCGTCGAAGTGGAACTCGACGGTCGGCGGCAGGGGCGCGCCCAGCTGGTCGCTGTTGGCGCGCACGTTCACCTCCCAGGCCATGAGCGCGCGGGAGTCGGGCGCGTTGTCGCTGGCCAGGGCGAAGACGTCGTGGTTCACGCGGTAGTCGCGCAGCGGCGTCTCGTCGGCCAGGTCGCCGTTGCCGTCGGTGTCGACCACCACGAGCCAGACGTGGGTCGACTGCCGCTCCCGGGCCACCGTGGCGGCCGCGGTCTCGTTCAGCCCCCGCAGGAACTCGTAGCCCGCCCCCACGCCCAGGGCCGCCTCCACGTCGGCGCGCGGCGCGGCGTAGACCACGAAGCCGAAACGGTCGCCCGTGTCGCCGTCGTCGTTCAGGTCGTGCACGCCGGGGTTGTTCAGGAAGTCCCCTTCGCTGATGACGCCGATGTGCACCGGGTAGGCGGCGTCGGTGGTCGGCGGCACCGGCAGGGCGTGGGCGCCCCGCAGCAGCAGGCCGTCGGCCGTGGCGTAGACGGGAGTCGCTGCGGTGCCGGACGAATCGAGGACGGCCGCGGCCGTCTCCCAGTGCCCCTCGGTGCTGAAGTCCTGCACGTCGATGAGCTTGGTCTCGCCGGTGGTGGTGCGCTGCAGGCCCGGCGCGTGGGCATCGATGCCCGTGTCCAGGATGGCGACGACCACGCCCCGGCCGTCCCGGGCCGGATCGGCGGCCCGGAAGGCGTCGGCCCCCGTCTCGGTGGCGGGCAGGAAATGCCAGGTCTTCGGGGCTTCGGCGGCGACGGCGGTCGCGGCGGCGGCCGCCAGGACGGCCACCAGGCCGAGAAGGGCGATCAGTCGGGAGAACGGAACCGGGCGGGCGAACCGCATAGGATACCTCCAAGGGGGGACATGGCGCCGGAATCGGCGGTCCGGGCTTTCGATTCGGGGGCACAGCCCCCATATTATAGGGCGCTTGAACGACACGTCCAAACGCCTCCGGGCGGTTTCAGGAAGGTCCCCCCATGAAGGATATCCGCAGCCGCGGCGAGATGACGCGCATCATCCACGCCGGTCAGCACCCCTGTCCGCACACCGGCGCCGTCGCGACGCCCATCTACCAGACCTCGACCTTCGCCTTCCGCGACGCCGACCACGGTGCCGAGTGCTTCCAGGGCGGGGCGGGCTACAAGTACACGCGCCTGGGCAACCCGACCATCGAGGCCCTCGAGAAGAACGTGGCCGAGCTCGAGCACGGCTGCGGGGCCCTGGCCGCCGCCAGCGGCATGGCCGCCGTCAACGCCGTCTACCTGACCATCCTCGGCCAGGGCGCCCACGTGGTCGGCACCGAGAGCCTGTACGGCCCGAGCCGCACCATCCTCGAGACGGAGTACCCGCGCTTCGGCGTCGAGAGCACGTTCGTGAACACGAGCGACCCGGCGAACCTCGAGGCGGCGATCCGCAGCAACACGAAGCTGGTCTACCTCGAGACCCCGGCCAACCCGACCCTGGCCCTGACCGACCTGAAGGCCTGCGCGAAGATCGCCCACGCCGCCGGCGCGGTCGTGGCCGTCGACAACACCTTCGCTTCGCCCTACCTGCAGAACCCGCTCGACCTGGGCGCCGACATCGTCCTGCACAGCGTGACCAAGTTCATCAACGGCCACACCGACGTGGTCGGCGGCATCATCATCGCCAAGGACGAGGCCATGTTCGCCCGCCTGCGCAAGGTGCACTACAACATGGGCGGCACCATGGACCCGCATCAGGCGTGGCTCGTGCTGCGCGGCATCAAGACCCTCGGCCTGCGCATGGAGCGCGCCCAGGAGAACGCCATGAAGCTGGCGACCTTCCTGGAGAACCACCCGAAGGTCGACTGGGTGCGCTACCCTGGTCTGGCGAGCCATCCCCAGCACGCGCTCATGAAGGAGCAGATGCGGGGCCCCGGCGCCGTGTTCAGCTTCGGCGTGAAGGGAGGCCTCGAGGCGGGCAAGACGGTGATCAACAACGTCGAGGTGGCCACCCTGGCCGTCAGCCTCGGCGGCATCGAGAGCCTGATCGAGCATCCGGCCAGCATGACCCACACGGGCATGCCGAAGGCCGAGCGCGAGGCGGCCGGCATCACCGACGACCTGGTGCGCCTGGCCGTGGGCTGCGAATCGTACGAGGATCTGGAAGCCGATCTGGCGCGGGTGCTCGACATGATCTAGTGTGGGGGGCGGGCCGGCGCATCCGGCCCGCCCGACGCCGACCGCAAACGCCCCCCGGCACCGACAGGGATGTGATGAACCAGAGCTGGGTCGACGCTTCGCGAATCAACCGCGCCCCCACGACCGACATCTGGGCGGTCGACCACACCGCCCACCCCCTCCTCGACCCCGACTTCGCCCGGTCGGGGTCGCGGCTTCTGTACCTGATCCGCATGACCTTCCGGCGCATCCTCAAGAGCGACGAGGCCTACCGCCACGAACTGGCGCGCCTCTTCGGCCCGGTGGGCGAGGACGACGCCGATCTGCCGCCCCTCAAGACCCTCCTGCACCGGGCGGCCGAGTACCTGCGCGAAGCCGACATCTACCTGGCCTCGACCATCAACCTGCTGCCCCTCGAGGGCCAGGCCGCCATCCTGCCCCAGGCCGTGATCACCGGCTGCATGGACGTGCGCGACCTGCTCGGCATCTCGATCCACGGCGACAGCCCGCTGCTGCGCTACGAGGCCCGGCGCAAGCTGGCCCTCGCCCTCTACCTGCTGCAGATCGACCAGTCGCGCAGCATCCAGGACGGCGACCGCCACAAGAGCACCTTCGAGCAGATGCTGAACGAGGGCCTGTGGCGGCACTCGAAGCAGATCCACGACCTGCGCGTGGGCTACCGCATGGACGACGACGGCACCAGCATCCGCTACACCCTGCGCCCCGGCCCCGACGACATGGTGTGGGACTTCCGCTCGACCTTCGTCGAGAAGACCCGCGGCGGGCGCAGCGTCGCCCTCGACATCCTCTACTACAACTGCCGCTTCAAGCGCTCGGTGACGCCCATCAGCTTCGAGGAGATCGACGGGCGGCGGCGGGTGGTGGAGAACGCGCGCTGGGGCGAGATGCGCGGCGAGACGAGCGGCTCGATGCTCTCGAAGATGATCCGCAAGGGCATCAACAACCCCGAGGAGATCGGCGACATCATCGGGGCCATGTTCATCGTCCACGACAACGACGCGCTGACCGATCTGCTGGTCCTGCTCGACTCGTGCCTCGGCACGCCCTTCGGCTGGCGCAACGTGACCGACACGCTCCTGCCCCGCCCGGCCGGCGCCGCCCTCAACACGTTCAGCAGCAAGGACTTCAAGGTCTTCAAGGGCGACATCGACCTGCTCTGCGACGGTGGCGGCGGCGCGCCCTACCGCTTCCCGGTCGAGATCCAGATCCACACCCTCGAGAGCTACCTGCGCACGGTGTGCGGCGAACACGAGGCCAGCCACGTGGCGCTGAAGCTGCGGCAGTTCCTCTTCGGGCTGGCGCCGAAGCTGTTCCCGCGCGAGGTGTACGGGGAAGCCTGGTTGCTGGGGAACGGGCTGCGGACCGACTGACCCGACCGCCCGCTAGCAGGCTGTTGAAAAACTCATTCTGGTCCCCGGTGCGCCTGGCCGGGCCGAGATCAAGGCGCGATTCCGCCGCCGTAGCCGGAGCTACGGCAAGGGATCGCAACG
>JAGRNP010000179.1 GCA_020440705.1 bacterium
CAGCCGGACGTGCACTTCACCGGCGCCGACATCAACCGCGTGGCGCTCGACGACGCGCGCACCCAGGCCTCGGCGCGGGGGCTCGGGAACGTCACCTTCGTCGAGTGCGACCTGATGACCCTCGACGGCCTCGACGTGCCCGCGGGCGGCTTCGACGTGATCCACTCGTCGGGCGTGCTGCACCACCTGAGCGATCCGGCGGCGGGGCTGGCCCGGCTGCGCGAGGTGCTCGCCCCCCACGGCCTGCTGAACCTGATGATCTACGGCAAGCACGGCCGCGAGCCGCTGATGCGGCTGGCCGCGGCGACGTCGCTGCTGTTCCCGGGCGAGGCACCGTCCCTGGCCGAACGCATCCCCGTGGCGCGCGAGGTGGCGCGCCTGGGCCGCGACACGGTGCTCGCCGGCACGCGCTTCGGCGACACGGCCGAGGTCGACGACGTGGAGTTCGTCGACCGCCTGCTGAACGTGAACGAGACGAGCTACGACGTGGGCGCGGTGCTCGCGCTGCTGGCGACGGCGGGGCTGGGCTTCGTGCGCTGGATCGAGCCGGCCGACTGGGACGTGGCGCGGCTGGTGCCCGCAGGGCCGGTGCGGGACAGGTTGGCGGCGTGCGATCCGGTGACGCAGTGGCGGTTCCTGGAGCTGATCCGGCAGCCGGCGGGATTGGAGCTGGTGGCGGGGCAGGCGGGGAACGGGTTGCGGCCGGCGTTGACGGCGAACGAGGCCGCGCAGGCCCGCTTTCGCCTGAACCCGGAGGCCGTGGTGCTGACGGGGGTGCGGCACACACCCGCGGGCGTGCGCACCGAGAGCGTCGAGGTGCGGCTGCGCACGCGGGAGCCGCTGCGCATCGGGCACCAGGCGGCGGCGGCGGCGCTGCTCGTGCTGCGGGACGATCCGCGGATCTGCACCGGCTCGGAACTCCTGGCCATGCAGGGCGACCTGGGCACGGCGCCCGACCTGGCTCTGGGCGTGCTGCTGGAGCTGGTCAAGGAGGAGATCCTGGCCCGGGCGGACTAGCGTCCGACCGCCTCAGGCCCCACGGGCCGCGGGTCAATCCAACCCCATCAACTCCCGCGCGTACTTCGGCGCCGGCGACCCGAATGACAGCAGCTCGTCGTGGAACGCCTTCAGGTCGATCTCCTTGCCGTGCTTCTTCTCGTACGCGGCGCGGATCCCGTTGATCTCCAGGTTCCCCACGTAGTAGGTCGAGAGTTGGGTGCTGCTCAGGCTCGCCCGCACCCACTTGCCGGCGGCCTCGCCCTCCTCCTGGAAGCCGTCGACCATCATCATCTCCATGGCCTCGCCCTCGGTCATGCCGTCGCAGTGGATGCGCTGGTCGATGATGGCGTTGATGATCAGGCGCAGGCGCATCTTGAGCTGCTGCAGGTGCACTTCGGGACCGCCGTAGCCGGCCTCGACCATGAGCTGTTCGGCGTAGGTGGCCCAGCCCTCGACGAAGGTGCCGCTCGAGTACACGGCGCGCAGCGGGGTGGCGGCCTCGTACCGGTTGGCGTGGGCGATCTGCAGGTAGTGGCCGGGCATGGCCTCGTGGATGGTGAGGTCCTGCAGCATATAATCGTTGTACTCGCGGTAGAAGGTCTCGGCGCGCTCGGCCGGCCAGTCCTTCGGCGTGGGGCTGATGGCGTAGAACGTGGTGCCGTTCTTTTCGAGGGGGCCCGGCGAATCGCAGTAGCCGATGGCGAAGCCGCGCTGGTGCTCGGGCATGACGATGATCTCGACCGGCTCGTCGGGCACGGTGACGAGCTTCTTCTTGCGCACGAACTCGGTGATGCGCGCGAGCCCCTCGCGGGCCTCGGGCACGATGGTCTCGTTGGTGGGCCGGTCCTCGGCCAGGCGGGCGAGCACGCGGCGGATCAGGGCGTCCTGGCCCGGCGTGGTGTCGTCGACGTGGCCGCCGAAGTAGTCGCGGTAGAGCGGCAGGGCCACCTCGACCATCTCGGCGCGGGTGGCGGCCAGGTCGCGCTCGGCGCGGGCGAGGATCTCGGCCGGGTCGAGGTCGCTGCTCAGCGAGTAGCGCAGCTTCTTCTCCCACAGCTTGCGGCCGAGGCGGAAGTCGCCGTTGGAGCGGGGCAGGAGGTCCTTCTCGAGCCACTGGCCGTACGCGTCGAGGGCGGCGATGGCGCGGGCGCGCACGGGCTTGAACTCGTCCTGCAACTCGGCGGGGGCGTCCTTCAGGTGCTCCTGCAGGCCGTCCATGACCAGGTTGATGACGCCGGGGTTCTGCCGGATGGCGGTCTCGGTCATGACGCGGGGCGGGTTGTCGAGGTTGACCTGGGCCGCCTCGAGTGTGGCGGGCAGGGCCTCGAGGCGGGCCTTCAGCGCACGCAGGCGCTGCTCGAGGGGGGCGAAGTCGCGGGCCAGCAGGTTGTAGAGGCCGTCGCCGGGGTTGTACACCGTCGGGTTCCAGCGGTGCTCCTTCAGCTCGGTGATCTCGAACACCGCCGAATCACAGGCGTCGCGCAGGGTGAGCCAGTCGACGCGATTGGCCGGCGAGAGGTCGGCCGGATCGATGGAGTCGAGCTCTTCGAGGGTGTTGCGGTAGAAGTCGCGGCGCGTCGCGAAACCCTCGCGGGTGAAGTCGGTGACCAGGTGGTCGAAGCGGTGGTCGCCCAGGTTGGTGGCCCACTCGGGATGCAGCTCGAGCATGCGGTCGAGGTGGGCACGGGCCAGGTTGGCGAAGCGCGCATCGGCGGCGCCTTCGCCGCCGCCGCAGGCGGTCAGGGCCACGAGGGCGAGCAGGGCGAGGGAGAAGCGCAAGCGGGACATGGAGTTTCCTTCCGGCTCAGACGCACGAATCGGGCCGGGGCAGGCCCGCCACGCGGCAGGCGCCCTTGGCCGGACCCTTGGGGAAGAGGTCGTAGATCTGCTGGAGCGAGCAGCCCGTCTCCCTGCACAGCACGCGGATCATGGGTGCGACCCCGCGCTCGGCCTGGTGGGCCCGCAGGAAGTCGATGATGCGCCAGTGGTCGGGGCCGAGTGCGGCGATGCCGTCGGCCGCAGCGAGGGCCGCGGCCAGCTCGCGGTTCCAGGACGCGAAGTCGATGAGGTAGCCCTTCTCGTCGAGGGCGTAGCTGGTGTCGCCAACGGTGATGTCGGGCATGGAGTCTCCGGATCGCAGCGGGAAAGGGCTGCTCCGGATGATAAGCCAGCCGCGCCTACTTCACCAGACCGAGCTTGAGCACGGCCGGTCCGTCCGGACCCTCGAGCCGCACCAGGTAGGTGCCGGCGGGCACGGCGCGCCCGTGCGCGTCGCGGCCGGACCACTCGAGGCGGTGCTCGCCGCGGTCGAGGGGACCGTCGTGCAGCACGGCCACCTCGGCGCCGCGCAGGTCGTGCACCGTGACGCGGGCCGGGCCCGGGTGGGCCAGGGCGAAGCGGATCCGGGTCGACGGGTTGAAGGGGTTCGGCCAGGCGTGCAGGCCCGCGCGGGCCGGCGGCGTGTCGTCGGCCGCGCTCAGGGGATCGAAGACGGTGATCGAGGTGCCGTCGAGCACGACCTCGTCGTAGTAGGTGCCGTCGCCGGCGGCCACGTAGGCCTCCACGGCGATCACGGGCGAGGTGCCGTCGGCGGCGCCGGTGAAGTCCCAGGTGAAGAGCTCGCCCGGGCCGGTGAGCCAGTCGGTCGAGCCGAGGATCACGCAGTAGCCGTGCCACTGGCCCGGCGCCGTGTTCTCGAAGCCGTCGAAGAGGAAGAAGCCGCTGTCCAGGAAGGCCTGACCCGAGTCGCCGCCGAGGCTCGTCACCACGGCCGGATCGTAGGTCACGTAGAGGTCGATGGTGCGCACGTTGGCGTCGAGGTCGTCGACGAAGACCGACAGGCGACCCGTCTCGCCCGGACCGACGGTGGTGTCGGCGGGCGTGAAGCGGAGGTTCACGACGGCGTGCGCCGGCCCGGACGCGCCGACGAGCGCGAGGCCGAGGATCAGCAGGGACAGCAGGCGGGTCTTCATGGTCGTCATTCCGTTCGGCCTGGGCGGGGGACCGCCGCAGCGATCCCCCGCGGGTGGAGGGGACGCCCGGCTCGCCGCCGGGCGCCCCTTCGTCAATCTACTTCATCAGCGTCATCTTGCGAACCTGGCTGTACGGTCCGGCGTCGATGCGATAGAAGTACACGCCCGAGGCGACGGCATGGCCGTCGTCGTTGCGCCCGGTCCACACGACCTCGTGCAGGCCCGGACCCCGGGTCTCGTTGAGCAGCTTCGCGACCAGACGGCCGTCCAGACTGTACACGTTCAGGCGCACGTTCTGGGCTTCCGGCAGCGAGAAGCTGATCTTCGTCATGGGGTTGAAGGGGTTGGGGTAGTTGGCGTTGAGGTTGAACACCCGCGGCGTCAACGTGCCCGTGCCCTGGCTGAGGCTCACCTCGAGATCCTTGTTCTCGATCGAGCGCGCGGTCACGTGGAGCTGGTCGAGGGCGACCGCCCCGGCCCCGCGCACGACGAACAGGTCGCCCGTGCCGGTGAAGCCGTTGTCCACGCCCATCACGGCCACGCTCACGTCGAGCGCATCGCCCACGTTCTTCAGGAACGTCAGCTCGGACTGGGCGTCGAGCAGGTCACCGGCCTCGACCAGGGCATGGGGAATGTCGGCCGTGACGCGCACGCCCTTCAGACCCGTCCCCTCGACCAGGCGCAGGCCCAGGTCGCCGTTGTCGTAGGTCACCCACTGCAGGTCGACCGCGTTGCTGATGACCGGCTTCTCCTTCGCGCCCGCCGAGACGACGCCGAAGTTCAGGGAGAAGATCATCAGGTCCTCGAAGTTGATGAAGTTGTCCGTCAGGGGGATGCCCAGACGGCTCCAGTCGTCGGTCGGGCCGACGTCGATGATGTTGCTGTAGGCCCCGCCGCCGGCCTGCGAGGTGCCGAAGGCCGCGCCGAGGGCGTTGATGTCCCACACGCCCACGTCGCCGTCGGGACCGCCGCCGCCGCCGGACGCCACGTCGCCGAGCCAGTAGTTGGTGGCGCGGTCGACCGCGGCCGGGGCCGGGCTGGCGTTGCCCGCGGCGTCGACCGCGAACACGGTGTAGTAGTAGACGCCGCGGCTGGTCGCGTCGGGCCAGGTCGGGGTCGCGGTGTTGGTGCCGACGGGCACGTCGGGCAGCGCCACCCACTCGGTGGTCGCCACGAACGGGCTCGAGGGCGGGGTCGGGATGGTGCCCGGCAGGTCGTCGTACTCGGGGTAGGCCGAGACGCCCACCGTGCCGTCGTACCACAGGCCGCCGAGGACCACGTAGTGGTCGACGTCGGCGCCGTTGTGGGTCCAGTCCACGTGCACCTTGTTGTGGCCGGGCGCGGCGGTGATGCCGGTGACGGCGGCGGGGGCGGTGCAGTCGATGGTAATCGTCGTACTCGGGAGATTCACGGGAATCGTTGCGTTCGACGGATCCCGGAGCACCAGGCCGTCCAGGGCCACGGTCGCCGTACCTTCGGATCCCGTCAGAACCTCGATGGTGAACATGGAGGCGGCGCCGTTGGCGGCCTCGTAGGGGTCGCCACCCGAGGCCACGGTCGCTGCGGTCACGGTGACCGTACCATCCAGGTTATTCACAAAGTACGCATTGCCGGTTCCGTTGAAGATGTCCTTCATTCCCGTCACGGCTCCCAGAGTCGCTTCGGGAG
>JAGRNP010000180.1 GCA_020440705.1 bacterium
GCCTACGTCTACGCCGTGGGCCAGGCCTGCGACCGGGCCGACCACGCCCGCGCCCTGCGCAAGGACGCCGCCGGCGCGATCCTCTACTCGGCCGAGAAGGCCACCTGGATGGCCGGCGAGGCGATCCAGACCCTCGGCGGCGTGGGCTATACCAATGAATTCTCGGTCGGTCGGCTGTGGCGCGACGCCAAGCTCTACGAGATCGGCGCCGGCACCAGCGAGATCCGCCGCATGCTGATCGGCCGCGAGCTGCTCTCGGAAACGCGCTGACACCGGCCTCGCTGCGCCGCACCATCCCGGGCCACGCCCGGCTGTCGCGGCGCGGTCGGCTCCGGTATCTTCGGTGCTGACCCAATCAGCGGAGTGATGACCCCCATGGCAACCCAAATTCGCGTCCTCGATTCGAACGACACGGACCGGCTGGAGCACGTGCGCCAGTTCTTCCGCAACTATGCGGGCTGGCTCGGCCGCGACCTGTCGTTCCAGGGCTTCGCCGATGAAATGGCGAGCCTGCCCGGCGCTTATTCGGCGCCCGAAGGCTGCCTGTTCTACGCCGAGATCGACGGCCGGCCCGCCGGCTGCGTCGGCATCCGGCGTTTCTCCGAAGGCGTCTGCGAGATGAAGCGCCTGTACGTCGAGCCCGAGCTGCGTGGCCAGGGCATCGGCCGCGACCTGGCGCTGGCCGCGATCAAGGCGGCGCGCACGATCGGCTACCAGCGGATCATGCTCGACACCCTGCCGGCGATGCGGATCGCCGTGAAGCTGTACCGGGAGCTGGGCTTCCAGGACGCGCCGGCCTACTACCCGACGCCGATCGAGGGCACGATGTTCCTGTCCCTCGAGCTGTCGAGCTGGGACGAGGGCCGGGTCCACAACGACCTTCTGACCCACCTCTTCGACTACAACCGGGCCTGGGCGCAGCAGATGCAGCAGGTGGACCCGGCGTACTTCGAGAAGCTCTCTCAGCTGCAGTCGCCCGAGTACCTGTGGATCGGCTGCTCGGACTCCCGCGTGCCGGCCAACCAGATCATCGGCCTGCTGCCGGGCGAAGTGTTCGTGCACCGCAACGTCGCCAACGTGGTGGTGCACACCGACCTCAACTGCCTGTCGGTCGTCCAGTTCGCGGTGGACGTGCTGAAGGTCAAGCACATCATGGTGGTCGGCCACTACGGTTGCGGCGGCGTCGGCGCCGCCCTGTCCCGCGCGCGGGTCGGCCTGGTGGACCTGTGGCTGCGCCACGTGGTGGATGTCCACGTCAAGCACCGCAAGCGGGTCGACACTCTGCCCGAAGAACTCCGCCACGACCGCCTATGCGAGCTCAATGTGCTCGAGCAGGTGGTGAACGTGGCCCAGACCGTGGTCGTCCAGGATGCCTGGCGCCGCGGCCAGCCGGTCACCGTCCATGGCTGGGTCTATGGCCTCAAGGACGGCCTGATGAACAACCTGGGCCTCAACGTGAGCCGCCCGGACGATCTCTTGCCGCGCTATATCGCGGCCCTCGAATCCCTGGCCCTGTAGGGGCCACCGCATCTGGAGAGTTCCCCCATGTCCGACCCGGTCGTCATCGTTTCCGCCGCCCGCACCCCGATGGGCGGCTTCCAGGGCGATCTGTCCGCCCTGACCGCGCCCCAGCTCGGTGCCGCCGCGATCCGCGCCGCGGTCGAGCGGGCCGGGGTCGAGCCGGGTCATGTCGAGGAGGTGTTGATGGGCTGCGTGCTGCCGGCCGGAGTCGGCCAGGCCCCGGCACGCCAGGCCGCCCTCGGCGCCGGCCTGCCCCTGTCGGCCGGCTGCGCGACGATCAACAAGGTCTGCGGTTCGGGCATGAAGGCCACGATGCTGGCCCACGACCTCCTCATGGCGGGCAGCGCGCAGGTCATGGTCGCCGGCGGCATGGAGTCGATGAGCAACGCGCCGTACATGCTGCCCAAGGGCCGCTCGGGCTACCGCCTCGGCCACGGCCAGGTGCTCGACCACATGTTCTTTGACGGCCTCGAGGATGCCTACTCGGCCGAGTTCCGCGGGCGCCTGATGGGCACCTTTGCCGAAGACTGCGTCGACAGCTACGGCTTCACCCGCCAGCAGCAGGACGACTTCGCGATCACCTCGCTGACCCGCGCCCAGGCCGCCATCGAGGACGGCAGCTTCGCCTGGGAGGTCGCCCCGGTGGCGGTGCCGGCCCGCAGCGGCGAGACCATCGTCGAGCACGACGAGCAGCCGGGCAAGGCGCGGCTCGACAAGATCCCGACGCTGAAGCCCGCCTTCCGCAAGGACGGCACGGTCACGCCCGCCAACTCCAGCTCGATTTCCGACGGCGGCGCGGCGATGGTGCTGATGCGCGCCTCGACCGCCGAGCGCCTCGGCCTCACGCCGCTCGCCGCGATCCGCGCCCACGCCACCCACGCCCACGCCCCGCACCTGTTCCCGACCGCCCCGGTGGGGTCGATCCACAAGGCGCTCGACACCGCCGGCTGGTCGGTCGGCGACGTGGACCTGTGGGAGATCAACGAGGCCTTCGCGGTGGTCACGATGGCGGCCATGCACGACCTCGCCCTGCCCCACGACCGCGTGAACATCCACGGCGGCGCCTGCGCCCTCGGCCACCCCATCGGCGCCTCGGGGGCGCGCATCGTCGTGACGCTGCTCGGCGCCCTGAAAAGGCGCGGCAAGTCCCGTGGCGTGGCCTCCCTGTGCATCGGCGGCGGCGAAGCGACGGCCCTGGCCGTCGAGATGCTCTGAGCCGGCTCCGGAGCGAAGCGATGACCCGCACCGTGCTGATCGCAGGCGCCTCGCGCGGCCTCGGCCTGGAATTCGTGCACCAGTACGGCGCCGACGGCTGGCAGGTGCTGGCCGGCCTGCGGGACCCTTCGGCCGCGGCGTTTCCGCCGGGCACCGCGGCGCTGCCCCTCGACGTCCGCGACGACGCCTCGATCACCGCCCTGGCCGCGGCGCTGCCGGACCTGCTCGAACTCGCCGTGGTGTGCGCCGGCGCCATCGGCAACAAGAATGGCGACTACACGACGCCGACCGTTGACGATTTCGACGCCGTGATGCAGACCAACGTCCGCGGCCCGATCGCCCTCATCGAGGCCCTCGCGCCCCGCATGGCGGCGGACGGCACGATCGCGGTGCTGAGCTCGCGGATGGGTTCGATCGCTGACGCCGAGAGTCCGTTTGCGCTGCTCTACCGCTGCTCGAAGGCCGCCACCAACATGGCGGTCAAATGCGCATCGATGGCTTTCGCCGAGCGCGGCCCCCGGGTGATCGCGCTGCACCCGGGCTGGGTCCGGACCGAGATGGGCGGCCCGCAGGCCCCCTTGCTGCCCCCCGAGTCGGTCGCCGGCATGCGCGCGGTGATCGACGACGCCGACCGCTTTGCGAGCGGCGGCTTCTACAACTACCAGGGCCAGCCCCTGCCCTGGTAGGGCGGCCCGAGGACAACACAGAATGGCCCCCCCGCGACTGCACCCCGACTACGGCCTCGACCGGCTCAACGAACGCTGCCCCGGCACCCTGCCCGGCTGGTACGGATTCCAGGCCACCGCGCTCGAGCCAGGGCGGCTCGACGCGGCAATGACGATCCGACCGGACATGCTGGCCCCCAACGGCTTCCTGCACGCCGCCTCGGTCGTCGCGCTGGCGGACACCGCCTGCGGCTTCGCGACCCTCGCCCACCTGCCGGTGGGGGCCCAGGCCTTTACGACCATCGAACTGAAGAGCAACTTCCTCGGCACCCGCACCGAGGGCCGTCTCGACGCGACCGCGACAGCCGTCCATTGTGGCCGCAATACCCACGTCTGGGACGCCGAGGTGTGCGGCGAGGATGGCGGCCGCATCGCCCTCTTCCGCTGCACCCAGATGATCCTCTGGCCCCGCGCCTGAGACCGACACGGAGACCGCCATGGCCGAACCGATCGACTTCCATTTCGACTTCTCGTCGCCCTACGGCTACCTGATGAGCGAGCGCATCGACGCGCTGGCCGCCCGCTTCGAGCGCAAGGTCCGCTGGAAGCCGATGCTGCTGGGCGTGGTCTATAAGGAGATCGGCAGCCAGCCGCTGCCGGCGATCCCGATGAAGGGACCGTATTCCCTCCACGACATCCAGCGCAGTGCGCGCCATATGGGCATTCCGCTCGAGATCCCCGACCCGTTTCCGGTCGCGACCCAGCACGCCGCCCGTCTCTACTACTGGCTGCACGGCCAGGACTGCCCGCTGGCGCGTCGCTTCGCCCACGAGGTGTTCCGGGCCTATTTCGTCGAGGAGCAGGACATCTCCCGCAAGGAGACCGTGCTCTCGCTGGCGACGGGCTTCGGGGTCGACGAGACCGCTGCGGCCAGCGCCCTCGAGGACGACGCCGTCAAGCAGCGCCTCAAGGACGCCTGCGCCGAAGCGATCGCGGCCGGCGTCTTCGGCTCGCCCTTTGTGGTGATCGACGGCGAGCCCTTCTGGGGCGTGGACCGGCTCGAACAGATCGAGCGCTGGCTCACCGAAGGGGGCTTCTGAGGTGGCCGGCTTCACGCGCCTGTGTGTGTTCTGCGGTTCGCGGGAGGGTCGCCTGCCGGCCTACCGCGAGGCCGCCGCGACCCTCGGCCGGCGGCTCGCCGAGCGCGGCATCGAGCTCGTCTATGGCGGCGGCAAGGTGGGCCTGATGGGTGTCGTCGCCGACGCCTGCCTGGCCGCCGGCGGCCAGGTCACCGGCGTGATCCCGGAGGCGCTGATGCGCTGGGAGGTCGGCCACGAGGGCCTGACCCGGCTCGAGGTGGTGGACTCGATGCACACCCGCAAGGCCCGCATGGCCGAGCTGTCCGACGGCTTCATCGCGCTGCCGGGCGGCCTGGGCACCTTCGAGGAGCTGTTCGAGATCCTCACCTGGGCGCAGCTCGGCTTCCACCGCAAGCCGGCCGGCCTGCTCGACGTCGAGGGCTACTACGCGCCGCTGCTGACGATGCTCGACCGCGGCGTCGCCGAAGGCTTCATGAAGACCGAGAACCGCGGCCTTCTGCTCGACGCGTCGACGCCGGACGCCCTGCTGCAGGCCATGGCCGGCTACGAGGGATCGCCCGCCTCGCGGGTGATCCACGAAGAGCGGCAACTCTGACAAGACCACCACCCGACCAGGGCGAGGAGACATGAGCACGATCAAGAGTCGCATCAACCCGCGCGCGGAGGATTTCCGGGCCAACGCCGAGGCCATGAAGGGGATGGTCGAGGACCTGCGCGCCCAGGCGGCCCGCGTCTCGCTGGGCGGCGGCGAGGCCGCCCGCGCCAAGCACACCGCCCGCGGCAAGCTGCTGCCCCGCGAGCGCGTCAACCACCTGCTCGACCCCGGCACCCCCTTCCTCGAGGTGGGCCAGCTGGCCGCCTTCGGCATGTACGACGACGACGCCCCCTCGGCCGGCATCATCACCGGCATCGGCCGGGTGCAGGGCACCGAGTGCATGATCGTCGCCAACGACGCCACCGTGAAGGGCGGCACCTACTA
>JAGRNP010000181.1 GCA_020440705.1 bacterium
GGCGGGGTGGCCCCGCAGCGAGGAGGCCGCCGTGGCGTCGCCGCCGGCCGCGGGACCCTGGTGGCGCCGCCTCGGCCGCGGCGGGGACGCTCGCCGTCGCGTGCCCGGCAACGACCGCCTCGACGCGGCCCAGGCCGCCGCCGTCCTGGCCGGCGACGGTGTGGTGCAGGTCATCGCCCCGGCGGGCAGCGGCAAGACGACGGTGCTCGTCGAGCGCGTGAAGGAGTTGCAGCGGCGCGGCACGCCGGCCGGGCGCATCCTCTGCCTCAGCTTCAACCGCGACGCCAAGGAGGAGATCGGCGTGCGCCTGCAGCGGGCCGGCGTGGCCGGAGTCGTGGTGCGCAGCTTCCACGGCCTGGGGCTGGCGATCCTGCAGGCCGAGGGCCGGGCGGGCGCCTCGGTGGGGGAAATGACGGACGACGAACTGACGGGTCTGGCGGGGGCGGTGGCGGCCCCCCGGGGCGAGCAACCCTGGGCGCCCGCGCGCCTGCGCGAAACGCTCAGCGGGTTCAAACTGGCGGCCATGGTCACCCCGGCCGAGGCCCGCGCCGCGGCCGCCGACCCGGACGCCGACCCGGACGCCGAACACGCGGCCGCCCTCTACGAGGCCTACGAACGGTCCCTCGCCAGCCGGGGCCGGCTCGACTTCGACGACCTGGTCGCCCGCACGGTGCGCCTGCTCCAGGACGACCCGGCGGTGCGCCGCCGCTGGCAGGCGGCCTTCGCGCGCGTGCTGGTCGACGAGTACCAGGACATCGAGCCGGCCCAGGCCCTGCTCGTGGGACTGCTGGCGGCGCCGGAGGATTCCCTGTTCTGCGTGGGCGACGAGGACCAGTGCATCTACGCCTGGCGCCGGGCCACCGTGCGCCGGATCATCGAGCTCGACCAGGTCTACCCGGGACTCGAGCGCCACGCCCTGGCCCACAACTACCGCTGCGGCCGGCGCATCGTCACGGCGTCGCGCCGCCTGATCGAGCACAACGAGGTGCGGTTCCGCAAGCCGCTGCGCGCGGGCGGTCGCGAGAAGGGCGTCATCGTCGTGGGTCGTTGCCGCGATCGGCGCGAGGCGGCCGCCCTGGTGGCCCACCTGATCAGCGACGCGGATCCGACCGGGTGCGCGGTCCTGGCCCGCACGTCGCGGCTGCTGGCCGAGGTGGCCGACGCGTGCGGCGGCGCGGCGCCCGTGGAGCTGGCCACGATCCACGCGGCCAAGGGGCGGGAGTGGGAGCGGGTCATCATCTACGCGGCCGACGAGGGGCAGACGCCGCACCGCACGGCCCTCGGCGAGGAGGGCGGGCTGGAAGACGAGCGACGGCTGTTCTACGTGGCGCTGACCCGCGCCAAGCGGCGGCTGGAGATCGTGTGCACGCGGGGACGGGAGAGCCGTTTCCTGGGGGAGGCGTGGATCGGGTAGGGGCGGCTGATCGCGCTCCGCGCTAGATTGGTGCGACGCCACCCGAAAGGACCCGCCCATGTTCGACTCCCAGGTCCTGGCCTTCGCCCTCGTGGCGGGCGCCCTGACGATCACCCCCGGCGCCGACACCATGCTCGTCCTGCGCAGCGTGCTGCGGAGCGGGCGGTCGGCCGGACTGGCCACCATGTGGGGGATCAGCGCGGGACTCTTCGTCCACGCGGCGCTGTCGGCGATCGGGGTGTCGGTGATCCTGGCGCGGTCCGCCGCCCTCTTCCACGCGGTGAAGCTCGCCGGCGCGGCGTACCTGGTGTGGTTGGGCGGCAAGACGGTCTGGGAAGCCTGGCGGGGGAGGCACGCCACGGGGGTGCCGTCCGCGCAGCCCGGCGGCGTCGGCCCGGCGACCCGGTCCGGGGTCGGCCGCTGCCTCCTCGACGGCTTCCTCTGCAACGTCCTGAACCCGAAGGTCGCCGTGTTCTACCTGGCGTTCCTGCCCCAGTTCATCGCGCCGGGCGACCCGGTCCTCCGCAAGTCGCTCCTGCTGGCCGCCATCCACGGCCTCGAGGGCCTCGTCTGGCTGACCGCGGTCGCGTTCCTCGCGGCCTGGGCCCGCCACCACCTGCTGCGCCCGGCCGTCCGCCGCCGCCTCGAGTCCGTCTGCGGCGCCCTCCTCGTCGCCCTTGGCCTCCGCCTCGCCCTGACCCGCGACTAGCCGCAGCCGGCCCCGCCGCAGCGGCTGCCCCCGGGTGGAGGCGCACCCTGCTTCCCGCACAGACGAAGTCCCCGGCATCCGCAGGCCGCAAGGCCGAGGACCGCCGGGGACTTCATCTGTGCGGGAAGCAGGGGACCTACTTCACCTGCGCCTGCAGCCACTTCGTCGTGACCGACTTCGGTCGCTCGATGGGCGAACCCATGGCGCGGTTGATGATCAGCTGCGACAGCATGCCCATGGCGCGGCTCACCGAGAACAGCACCGTGTAGTAGCTGAACTCGCGCAGGCCGTAGTGGTACAGCAGCGCGCCGGACGCGGCGTCGACGTTCGGCCAGGGGTTCTTGGCCTTGCCGTGCTCCATCAGGACACCCGGCACGATCTCGAAGATCTTGTTCACCAGGGCCATGACGGGGTCGTTCGGGAAGTGCTTCATGCCGAAGGCACGGAAGGCGGTGAAGCGCGGGTCGCTGACGCGGAGCACCGCGTGGCCGTAGCCCGGGATGACCTTGCCGCCGTTCAGGGTGTCCCACGCGAACTGGGTCAACTGCTCGTCCGAGGGCACGCCCTTGAACTGCTTCTTCAGTTCGAGCACCCAGTTGAGGCACTCCTGGTTCGCGAGGCCGTGCAGCGGGCCCGCGAGGCCGTTCAGGCCGGCGGAGACGCTGTAGTAGGCGTCGCTCAGGGCCGAGCCCACCAGGTGGCAGGTGTGGGCCGAGACGTTGCCGCCCTCGTGGTCGGAGTGCAGCACCAGGTACAGGCGCATGCAGTCGGCGAACTCGCCCGACTTGTCGGGGACGCCCAGCATGCGGGCGTAGTTCTCGGACCAGGTCAGGCCCTTCTTCGGGTTGATGCGCGGACCCTTGTTGAAGCGCATGCGGTACACGCCGGCCGCGATGGTCGGGATGCGGGCCAGCAGGTTCAGGCTGTCCTCGAGGGTCGGCTTCCAGTAGTCGGTCTTGGGCATGCCGGCGTTGTAGGCCTTCACGAACTCGCTCTCGCGCTGCATCGACAGGATCGCCGTGTCGAGCATGCACATGGGGTGCGAGTTCTTCGGCATGGCCTCGAGGACCTTCCACACGTAGCTCGGCACCTTGGCGCGGGCGTTGAGCTCGTCGGTCAGGGCCTTGCGGTCGGCGGCCTTGGGCAGCTCGCCGGTGCAGAGGAGGTAGAAGGTGTCCTCGGGGGTCTTGTCGACGAGGTCGCCGACGGGGATGCCGCGGATGAGCAGGCCGACATCGGGCGGGACTTCGGAGGTGTCGCACACCATGCCCTTGACGCCGCGCATGCCGCCGTAGGCCTGGGCGATGGAGACGTCACTGATCTTCTGGTCGCCGTGTTGCTTGACCAGGGTTCCGATCTCGTCCCGCCAGACCGGAATCTTCTTGGCGAGTGCGTTCTGCAGCTTGGCCATGGGTCGCCCTCCTTCAAAGGAACCGTTTTCGTGGAAATCCCGTAAAAACCGGAGTAAAAACCACTTAAAACGACATCTGCCTCTACGTGAGGAAATTAACCGGTGTCCCGGACGATTTCAACCGCTTCGCTGCGCGAATTCGAATTTTCGTGGCAATCGGGGCGCGGGGTATTACCATTGAAAGGTGGACATGACTCGGCTTTTCGTCTTCTGGAGGACGTCATGCATGACGAAGTGAAATACTGCGTGGAGATCCTGGAAAAGGCCATCGTCTTCGAGGAAGAGGGCATGGCGTTCTTCCAGGACCGGGCCCAGAACGCCCCCTCGACGCTCGAACGCAATCTCTTCAACTCCCTGGCCAAGGACGAAGCGGGCCACAAGGCCCACCTCGTGCAGATGCGCGAGGACATCCTGCGGGAGAACTCCCTGACGGTGCTGCCCGACGTCGACGACGACCACGTGATGGACGTGCGCCGGATCTTCGAGGGCGCCCTCGAGGACGCCCACGACCCCTACGAATTCGAGCTGGAAGAGCTCGAGATCATCAAGGGCGCCATGGACGTCGAGCGCCGCGGCTACCACATGTACGCCAACGCCGCCGCCGCGGTCGAGTCGCCCAAGGCCAAGGAGCTCTTCGAGCACCTGGCCGCCGAGGAGCAGAACCACTACAAGCTGCTGAAGAACACCTACGACTTCATGGCCGACCCCGAGGGCTTCGCCACCTTCGAGGACAACGTCATGATGGACGGCGGCTAGGCGGAGGATCCGACCCCCTTGGACCGACAGCAGGCCCGCGACTTCTTTCGCGACATCACCCCCATGGCCCCCATGGCCATGGGGGGTAATCTTCCCTACCGGCGTCTCTGCCGCGGGTTCGGTGCCGTCCGCACCTGCAGCGAGATGGTGCTCGCCCACAAGCTCGTCAAGGGCGGCGAGCGCCCCCTGATCCGCCATCATCCCGACGAGGACGACTTCGGCATCCAGATCGCCGG
Organism: bacterium; assembly: GCA_020440705.1. NCBI lineage: Bacteria > bacterium. The sequence continues at coordinate 4,527 of JAGRNP010000181.1, forward strand.
CAAGCATCCGGACGTCATGGCCGACGCCGCGCGCATCGCCGTGGACTCGGGCGCCCGGTTCGTCGACCTGAATTTCGGCTGTCCCATCGATCTGGTGGTGCGCAAGGGCTCCGGGGCGGCGCTGCTGAAGCGGCCGGGCAAGCTGGCCCAGGTCGTCGCGGCGGTGCGCGCGGCGGTCGACGTGCCGCTCTCGGTGAAGATGCGGCTGGGCTATGACGAGGACAAACTCAACATCGTCACCAACGTGCTGCGGGCCGAAGACGCCGGCGCCGACGCGGTGGCGATCCACGGCCGCACCCGCAGCCAGCGCTACAGCAAGTCGGCCCGCTGGGACCTGATCGACGAGGCGCAGCAGGCCGTCGCCATCCCCATCATCGGCAACGGCGACGTCCTGACGCCCTGGGACCTCCGCAAACGCCGCGCCGAGACGAGCGTGCGCTCGTTCCTGGTCGCGCGCGGGGCGCTCAAGAAGCCGTGGATCTTCAGGGAACTGGCCGAGGACGCCCCGTGGTACCCGACCATCCCCGAGCGGTGGGCCATCATGCGCCGCTACTTCGAGCTCGCCTGCGAGCACTTCGGCGACGACGAGAAGGGGCTGCAGCGCGTCGAGCGGTTCTTCCTCTGGCACCTGAAGTTCTGGCACCGCTACCACCCGTGGACGGAGGCGGACCACGCGGCCCAGTGGCCCGACTCGCTCATGCAGGCCCGCAATCCCAGCCCCGAGGGCGAGGGCGACGAGCTGCTGCTCGCCAGCGCCGACGAGGGCGACCATGCCGTGGTCTGGCAGCGCATCGTCGCCCGCGACTACCCGGACGCCTGACCCTTCCCGCGCCCGGCCGCCCCGGCCCCGGAACGGCCGCCCCGGCGGTTGCGGGCCCGATCGGGGCGACCGCCTTGACACCGTCCGGGGCGGCGGCTAAGGTCGGCGATGCGCCCCGACCTCGGGTCCC
>JAGRNP010000182.1 GCA_020440705.1 bacterium
CTACGGCGGCGGAATCGCGCCTTGATCTCGGCCCGGCCAGGCGCACCGGGTACCGGAATGAGTTTTTCAACAGCCTGCTAGTGGTGGTGCCCGTGGCCGGCGTGCCCGCCGTCGGCTGCCGCGAGCGACGCGTAGACCGACTCGACGAACTGGTCGCTCGTGAGCCACACCTGACCGTGCGACTCGTCCCACTCCGCGCACGGCTTCTTCGCGAGCACCGCCGCGAGATCGCTGCCGTCGGCCATGGCCGCGGCCACCTGGGCCCGGGCCTTCTTCAGCATCGCCAGATGGGCGGCCACTTCGGCCTTCCCGAGCAGCGGACCGTGACCCGGAATGACCCTGGTTTCGTCGTCGCACAGCCCGAGGATGCGCTCGACGCCGGCGATCATGCCGTCGATGCTGCCGCCGGCCGAGGTGTCGATGTAGGGGTACAGGCCGAAGAAGATCACGTCGCCGCTGTGGACCACGTTGGCCCCGGGGAAGTGCAGCACCCCGTCGCCGTCGGTGTGGGCGTGGGGGACGTGGAAGGCGCGCACCTCGTCGCCGTTCCAGTGGAAGGTGAGCGAGTCGGTGAAGGTGATCACGGGCCAGGCGCCCGGCGCGGCGGCCTCGTTCTTGCGCTGCAGCAGCTCGGAGAACTGGTCGGCGGTCAGGCGTCGGCGCACGTTGGCGTGGCTGACGAGGAACGACCCCGTCTCGCCGAACGCCTCGTTGCCGCCCGTGTGGTCGCCGTGGTAGTGGGTGTTGAAGACGAAGGTCACGGGCTCGTCGGTGACCGTCGCGATGGCGGCCATGATGCGCTCCGAGAGGGGAGCGTACTGGTCGTCGACGAGGAATGGGCCGTCCTCGCCCACGAAGAGCCCCATGTTGCCGCCGGCTCCGGTGAGCATGTGCACGCCGCCGGCGACGGGCGTGACCTCGATCTTCACGTCGGCGAAGCGGTCCTGGGCGGCGGCGAACCCGCCGGCGGCGGCGCAGACCAGGATCACGGCGAGACGAACAGCGATTTTCGACATGGAGCGACCTTTCTGGCGGAGGCGCGGATTCCGTCCGGATGGCCGAACGGGGCGGCGAATGAAACTGAATACTAATCCCAAACTCAAAAAACGGCCCCACCGGCCGAAAATCCCACTATACTGGGGGAACATAGCCGGGGCGTCGGGGTTGTCGTCCCATCCCTCGTCCCGACTCCGGTCACTCAACCAAAGGAACCGATGACCATGAAGAACTCGACGCGTTACCTGGGCCTGGCCCTGCTGCTGATCGTCGCCGTGGTGGGCGCTTCCCTGGCCGTCGCCGGCGATGGCCAGAGCTGCGACAAGGCCAAGGCCGAGCAGGCCGCCGCCAAGGGCACCTGCGCCGACCAGGCCGCCGCCACGGCCTGCAGCAAGACCGCCGCCGAGCAGGCCGCCTGCAAGGCCGCCTGCGCCAACATGACCGATGCCGAGAAGGCCGCCTGCCGCGCCAAGTGCGAGGCTGCCGGGGCCCAGGCCAGCCACGCCGCTCTGACCACGACCGGCGCCACCGGTTGCGCCGGCACGGCCGCCGCCGCGGGCAGCTGCGAGGCGAAGGCCGCGGAGGCCAAGCTGGCTGCTGCCGGGAGCTGCGCCGGGAAGGCCGCCGCCGGCTGCTGCGCCGCCACGGCCGCTGCCGCGAGCAGCTGCGAGGCCAAGGCCGCCGAGGCCAAGCTGACCGCCGCCGGTGGCTGCGCCGAGAAGGCCGCCGCCGGTGCCTGCGAGGCCAAGGCCGCCGAGGCCAAGGCCGCCGAAGCCAAGCTGGCCGCCGCCGGCTGCTGCGCCGACAAGGCTGCTGCCGCGTCCTGCGGTGCCAAGGCCGCTGCCGCCTGCGAGGGCCAGGCCAAGGCCGCCGAGGCCAAGCTGGCCGAGAAGGCCGAGAAGGCCGCCGCCGAGGCGACCCAGGTGGCCGAGTCCGGCACCGGCAAGTAGTCCGGCTTCGCACCGACGCTCCGGAAGGCACCTCCCCCGCGGGAGGTGCCTTCTTGCGGAAATCCTGTCCAATCGGGGCCGATCGGGTTAAGATTCCGCGATCCGGACACCATCCCCTCGCCTGGGAGCCCGAGCCCATGACCGCCGACACGTCGATCGATCGTCCCATCCTCATCATCCGCCCGACCCTGAAGATCGCGGGCGGCTTCATCTCGGTCTGCGAGATCGCCCCCGACGGGACCGAGGCCGAGATGCGCAAGCTCGACGTGACGGGCGCTCCCGACCACGAGTGGCCGGGTCTGTTCGAACTGGTGGAGAAGGAACTGGCCGCCGGACGGCGCCGCTTCATCGTCGATCTCAGCCGGGTGCCCTGGATGAACTCGCGGGGGCTCGGCCGCCTCATCGAGCTGTGGCGCACCATCGGCCAGGCCGGCGGCAAAGCGTCGCTGGTGTGCGCCGAGGGGCGCATCCTGACCATCCTGGAGATCTCCCAGGTCGACCGCATCGTCAAGCCGGTGCTGTCGGTAGCCGACGCCGTGACGGCCGTCGCGGGCGCGGCCGCGGCCGAGTAGCCCCCTCAGCGCAGGAAGAGCAGCGCCCCGCCCGCCACCGCCGCGACGATTCCCGCCAGGCTGAGCACCGTCGGCCGGTCGCGGTACACGATCCACGCCGGCACCACCACGAAGATGGGCACCATGCCGAGCAGCACCTGGGCCACGCCGGCGTCGGTGTTGCGGATGGCCACCAGGGACATCCAGACCGAGACGTAGGGGCCCATGAGGATGGCGACCACGAGCGCCCCGACGCCGCGCCGGTCCTGCAGGCAGGTCCGGATGCGCGCGGGCGACTGCCGCGGCAGCACCACGAGCCAGTAGGCGACGGTGGCCCAGCACAGGCGCACGAGGGTGGCGCCGAGGGGATCGACGCCCGGTCCCGGGCCCGAACCGACCATGCCGAGCTTGGCGCAGACCGAGCCCAGACCCTGTCCCGCCGATCCCACCAGCGCCAGGGCGATGCCCGTCCGGAAGACCCGTCGCTCGACCACGGCGAAGGCGCCGCTGCCCACCTTGCCGGTGTTGGCCACGATGACCCCGCCGATGATCAGGCCGATGCCCAGCATGGCGAGGAGACCGAGCTGCTCGCCCAGGGCGAACCACGCCACCGTGACGGTGAAGACGGGGGCCAGCGCCATGAGGGTCATGCTGCGGCGCGGGCCGATGGTCGTGAAGGCCCGGAAGAGCGCCGAGTCGCCGATGGCGAGGCCGAGCACGCCGCTCAGGCCGATCCACAGCTGGTCGGCAGGGGCGAGGTCGGCGGGCCACCAGTGGCCGGTGAGCGCGCGGTGGGTCGCGGCCAGGCAGAGGGCGGCACCGGGCAGGCGGAAGAGATTCACCACCGTCACGCCCAGCCGGCGACCGGCTTCGGTGAAGAAGACGCTCGTCCAGGAGAAGACGAAGGCCGCGGCCAGGGCCATGAACTCGCCGAAGTGTCCGCTCACGCCGGGTCCCGTCGGGTTGGGGTGGCGCCTCAGTCGACGGCGACGAAGGCGGGGGGCTCGAAGCCGTTGAACCGGGTCGACTCGCTGAAGGTGTAGGCGCCCATGCCGCCGGCCACGAGCACGTCGTCGAGGTCCATGGCGGCGAGGTCCTCGGTGGCGACGCGGCCCTGGGCGTCGCGGCTGAACACGTCGATGGAGTCGCAGGTCGGTCCGGCCAGGACATACGGCCGCGACGGGCCGTCGGTCTCCGCGCGCAGGGGGTACCGCGCGTGGTAGAGGAGCACCTCGAGGAAGCTGCCGTAGACGCCGTCGTCGAAGTACAGCCAGTCGCGGCCCGCGCGGTGCGAGGCGCTGATCACCCGGGTCACGAGGGCCACGGCGTCGGCGACGATGGCGCGGCCCGGCTCGGCCACGAGCTCGGTTCCGGCCCCGAAGAGGCGGGCGAACGCCTCGCTGACCACGCCGCAGGTGCGGGCGATGTCCACGTCCTCGCGGAAGTAGCGGGCGGGAAAGCCACCGCCGATGTCCAGCATGGTCAGCTCGATGCCGGCGGCCCGGGCGCGGTCCCGCACGCGGGCACAGGTCTCGAGGGCCTCGACCCAGCGCCGGTCGTCGAGGCACTGGCTGCCCACGTGGAAGCTGAGGCCCCGGGGCACGAGGCCGGCATCGCGGGCCGCGGTGAGCAGGGGCACGGCCTCGTCGTCCGGGGCGCCGAACTTCTCGCTCAGATGGGCCACCGCGCCCTCGTTCGACACCGCCAGGCGCAGGGTCACGAAGGCGCCCGGGGCGTGGCGGGCGATCTGCGTCAGTTCGGAGGCGTTGTCGTAGGTGAAGTCGTCCAGCCCGATGTCCCACGCGTAACGGATGTGGCGCGGGTCCTTCACCGTGTCGGCGAAGATGAGGTCGTCGCGCGGGTTGGCGCCGGCGCCGACCGCGGCCTGGATCTCGCCCTTCGAGGCCACGTCGAAGCCCGCGCCGGCCTCGTGCAGCGTCTCGAGGATCAGGGGATGCGGGTTGGCCTTCACGGCATAGAACAGCTTGGCCGCTGGCAGGCCCTCGTCCAGACGCCTGAAGTTCTCGCGCAGCCGTTCCCGGCTCACCAGGTAGAGGGGCGAGCCGTGGCGGGCCACGTAGCCGGCGATGCGCTCGCGATCGAGGTCGAAGGGATTCATGGGTCCCGGTGTCCTTCCCGCCGTCAGTAGCCCGCCGCCTGGCCGTCCTTGCGCGATTCGGAGCCGCCGTAGTACACGCCCGCCTTCACGTCGAGCAGGATGCCCTGGTAGCCGCCGAAGCTGCCGACGTCCGTCTGCAGGCGGTGGCCGCGCTGCACGAGTTCGCGCCGCACCTGGTAGCCGATGCCCTGCTCGAGGGAGACCACGCCACCGTCGGTCATCACCTCGCCCGTCGGTTGGCTGCTGCCCGTGTGCAGGATGCGGGGCGCGTCGCCCGCCTCCTGCACGTTCATGTGGAAGTCGACCAGGTTGACGATGATCTGCGCGTGGGCCTGGGGCTGGGTGGCGCCGCCCATCACGCCGAAGGCGAAGCGGTAGTCGTCGCCCAGGTTGGCGAAGGCCGGGATGATGGTGTGGAAGGGGCGTTTGCCCGGGGCGTAGGTGTTGGCCTCGCCCTCCCGCAGGTTGAACAGCTCGCCGCGGTCCTGCAGGCCGAAGCCCAGGCCCTCGGGGCACACGCCGCTGCCCATGCCCCGGTAGTTGCTCTGGATGAGGGAGACCATGTTGCCGTCGGCGTCGGCGGTGGTCAGGTAGATGGTGTCGCCGGCGCGGAGGGCGGGATCGCCCGCGTCGTAGCGTCGGGCCGCGCGCCGCGGATCGATGAGCGCCGCCCGGGCCGCCGCGTACTCCTTGCCGATCAGGCCGGCCACCGGCACGTCGGCGAAGGCCG
>JAGRNP010000183.1 GCA_020440705.1 bacterium
GGCCGGGGCCTTCGCCGAGATGGCCACCTCCCAGCCCCAGTTCGCCCTGCTGCTGCTGACCGACGCCGAGGGCAAGGTCCTGACGGGCAGCCACCACGGCGAGCCCGATCTGGGCGATCTCGTGGGCCGCGTCGTCGAGGACACCGCCACCGCCGGTGCCACGCCCGCCGGCCAGGTGGCGGCGACGGTCGGACCCGCCGCCGTCTTCGGCGCCCTCGGCGAGACCGTGCCGACCACCCTGAAGCTCGTGGCCCCCGTGGTCGGCACCTCCGGCGGCACGGTGGGCTACCTGTGCGGCTATCTCGACTGGACGACCGTGACGAAGGAGATCGACACCGTGTGCGGGCGGTTGGCGGCCGTCGAGTACCGCCACGCCTCGGTGGCCATGGTCTCCCCCGACGCCCGGACGGTGCTGGGCTTCGCCGGCGAAGGCGAAGCCGCCGCTCCGGAGGGCGATCTCGCGACGCTCCTGGCCGCCGGCGGCGCCGACGGCGTGACCTCCGTGCACACCTACCAGGGTGAGCGCCACTTCGTGAACGCGGCGGCGGTGCCTCTCGGCGAAACGGCCGCGGCCGTGCGCCTGGCCGCCTTCGTGCCCCCGAGCGACGTCCTGGCTGAGGTGAACCGGGCGCTGCGGACCAACGCCCTGATCGGTCTCGGCGGCGTGGCGCTGCTCGGCGCCGGGCTGTGGCTCCTGGCCCGGCGCATCGCCGGTCCCCTGCTGAGCGCCATCGCCACCCTCGGCGAGAGCTCCGACGGCATCAGCCGCGCTTCGAGCCAGGTCAGCGACGCCAGCATCGAGATCGCCGACGGCGCCAACTCCCAGGCCGCGGGCCTGCAGGAGACCACCGCTGCGATGATCGAGCTCGACGACCTGACCCGCCAGAACACCGACCGCGCGCGCCAGGCCGCCGACCTGTCGCACCAGGCCCAGGACGCGGCCGAGCTGGGCACGTCGACCCTCGAGCGTCTCAACCAGGCCATCGGGCGCATCCACGCCTCGTCCGAGGAGACGGCGCGCATCCTGAAGACCATCGACGAGATCGCCTTCCAGACCAACCTGCTGGCCCTGAACGCCGCGGTCGAGGCCGCACGCGCCGGCGACGCCGGCAAGGGCTTCGCGGTCGTGGCCGAAGAGGTGCGCAACCTCGCCCACCGCAGCGCCCAGGCGGCCCAGGAGACGTCGAACCTGATCCAGCTGAACCGGCAGAACTCCGAGGACGGCGTGAAGGTCGCCGGCGAGGTGGCCGAGTCGCTGCAGTCGATCATCGGCTCGGTGCGCGAGACCAGCGGCCTGATCGAGGAGGTGGCCCAGGCCAGCGGCGACCAGGCCGGACGGCTGGGCAACACGAAGAACGCCGTGATCCAGATCGAGGGCGTGACCCAGCGCAACGCCGCCAGCAGCGAGCAGGCCGCGGCCGCCAGCCGCGAGATGGCCGACCAGGCCCAGCTGCTCGAACAGCTCGTGGTGACGCTGCAGGGCATCGTCGAAGGGGAAAAGGCCGGCGTCTGAGCCGGCCCCGCAGGCGCGGAGCGAGGGCGGAGCCGGATCGCCACCTGCAGGCGATCGCGCGGCGACTCACCGCCCTCGTTCCCTTTTGGCCGTGCGGCGCCCCCTCGCTACTTCACCAGCACCACCCGCGCCGTGTCACCGACCCGGTCTCCCTCCCGCAGCTTCAGGAAGTACGTACCCGAGGCGACGCCTTCGCCGGCGTCGTCGGTGCCATCCCACATCACGGCATGGAACCCGGCCGCATGGTCGCCGGCGGCCAGATGCCGCACCAGGCGACCGCGCAGGTCGTACACCGTCAGGGAAACGTCGGCGCCGGCGGCCAGGCTGAAGGGGATGCGCACCTGCGGGTTGAACGGATTCGGGTACGGCACGCCCAGGGCGGTGCGCGCCGGCACGTCGCCATCCGGGCGGTCGTCCGGCACGGCCGACGGGTGATAGGGCTCGGAGAAGCGGTCGGCCAGGATGGTCTCGACGTTGGCGCTGAGCGCCGCGGCATCCATGCGGTAGGGCCGGCCGCCAATGAGCGCGAAGCGGCCGCCGTCGGGCCGGTAGGCCCCGCCCAGGGGCGGCGTGTGCAGCACGCTCGTGAGCCTGGTGGGCGAGTTGACGGTGTCGTGGAACAGGGGCACGGTGTCGGACCCGAGGTTCGTGGTGAAGAGACCGACGAAGGTCTGCTCCGGCAGGAGCGGGATGTCGACGAGTTCGGGCTGCATGGCCGTGCAGTCGGCGAGCGTCACGAGCGGCTCGGCCAGCTCGACACCCAGCACCTTGTCGAGCCCGGTGAAAAGGAAGTCGTGGGAGTAGCGCGTCATGAGCAGCACGTTGCCGCCCGCCTCGAGGTACTGCCGGATGGGCGTCTCGAGCCAGGAGTAGATGTCCCCCTCGTAGTTGTTGCCCACCCAGATGACCGTCGAGTAGTGGCCGAGCACGCTGGCCGGCACCGCCCCGTGTCCGAGGGGTTCCGGCAGGGTCGAAGGGTAGCCCCCGGCCGGGACCGGGAAGCAGTCCCAGAAGGCGATGGACGTGTCGCCCCAGAAGGCCCGGGCCTCGTAGGCGTCCTCGATCTGCGGCGAGTAGGTCTCCCAGTGCACGCCGTTCACCACGAGCACGCCCCGGTCGAGCTGCGCCCCGGCCAGCGGGTAGGGCGACAGGATCCAGTGGTCGGGATCGAGAGCGACGCTGCCCACGACGCCGTCGACCGGCAGCACGTACTGCTGGCTGGACTGGTCGTTCTGCACGACCACGTCGGTGGTCGAGACGTCGGTGGCGATGCGCAGGGTGATCGGCATCGCGAAGACGCCGCCGAGCTCCTGGATCTGGTCGATGGTGACGGTGATCTGGCCTGCGGACGGTCCGGGTTCCCAGTCCATGCGGTACACGGGGTAGTAGTCCCCGTAGATCCACTGCTGGAAGAACGCCTCGAGGTCGAGGCCGCTGACCGTCTCCATGGCGGCCTGGAAGTCGGCGGTCGTCGCCGTGCCGTAGGCGTGGCCGGCGCGATAGAGGTCCAGCGCCGCGAAGAAGTCGGCGTCGCCGAGGATGCCGCGCAGCATGTGGACGACCCAGCCGCCCTTGAAGTAGGTCAGGCCCACGTCGAAGATGTCGTCGACGGCCGGGTCCTCGACGAAAACCGTGCCCGGGCCGAAGTAGGAGATGCCCGCCATGTACGACCTGTAGTCGGCGACCCCGTAGCGCTGCTCGTGCCAATAGGCCTCGCCGAACATGGCCAGACCCTCGTTGAGCCAGATGTGGCCGAAGTCGGCGCAGGTGACCATGTCGCCCCACCACTGGTGGGTGAGCTCGTGGGCGATGACGTCCTCGCTCCAGCCGCCGAGGCTGCTGATGGTCTGGTGCTCCATGCCGCCGCCGATGGCGAACTCGGCGTGGCCGTATTTCTCGTCCACGAAGGGATACTCGCCGAAGGCGTCGGCGAAGGCCTCGAGCATCGGCACGGTCTGGGCGTAGGTGTCCTGCACCGAGTCGGCGTGGGACGGGAAGACGAAGTACGACACCTCCATGGGGTCGCCCCCGGCGAGCGGCGTGTACCAGTCCGACCAGCGCGTGTAGGGATAGACCGCCAGGGAGAACAGGTAGGTGGCGATGGGATGGTTGGTCTTCCACTGCCAGCGGTGCCACGTGTCGAAATTGTAGTCGGTCACCAGGCGCCCGTTGCTCGCGCAGGCCATGCCCTCGGGCACGTTGATGTAGAGGTCGAGGGAGTCGGCCTTGTCGGTGTTGATGTCCTTGCACGGCCACCACTCGCGGGCGCCGTAGGGTTCGCTGTAGGAGAACACGTTGTACAGCCCGTCCTGCCGGACCCACTGGAAGGGATCGCTTTGGATCGTGATCGAGAAATCGCGGAGATAGTGCACCCCGACCTGCACCGTCTCGCCGGCGTAGTAGGTCCGGTCGAGATGCACGGTGACGATGTCGTTGGCGTGGGAGAACGTCGACGGCGCGCCGGCCGCCGTCACGTCGAGGGTGCGCATGGTGGTCACCATGTTCAGGTCGAGCTCCGTGAGCGAATCGCCGACCACCTCGGCGGTGGTCGTGACGGTGCCCGTCAGCCGGCGCAGATCCACGTTCAGGGTCAGGGCGACGTTGTAGTGGTGGACGTCGTAGAGCTCCTGGTTCGGCGTGGCCGTGGTCGCAGCCGCGAGGAACGCCTTGGCGTTGCGCTCCTTGGCGGCGGCCTCGGCGTGCACGTGGGCCAAGTCGGGCCGGACGAGGCGTGGCGGCACGTCGTCGACGGCCGTGGCGCGGAGTTGTTGCGGATGCAGGCAAAGGACGAGCAGGAGCGCACAAAGGCGCTGCAGATGGCGCGGCATGAGATTTCCCCCTTGAGCCGAAGCGAACGGACGTCCCCGCCCCCCGCGGGACCGTCCCGGCATATATCTTCCAGTGCATGATTCTCGGGAATTCCAACCCCCGCGGTCAAGACCCGCTGCGAAGAATCACTGAAAATCCCGGCTCCCCACCGGCGTCGGTTCCTGCGGCAGCCGCGGCGCCCAGATGCGCTCGACGATGATGTGGGTCACGCCGTCCTCGGCCTGGATGCGGCCGGACACGCCCATGACCATGAGCGAGCGCGCCAGCAGGCGGTGCTTCTCCCACACGTCCTGCCAGACGACGAGGTTCACGAACCCGGTCTCGTCCTCGAGCGTGATGAAGGTGACGCCCTTGGCCGTGTGCGGGCGCTGCCGACAGATGACCAGGCCGGCGTAGTCGCAGCGGCGCCCGTCGGGCAGGGCGTTGATCGCCTGCGCCGTGGGCCAGCCCTGCGCGGCCAACGCCTGCCGGTACGGCTCGAGCAGGTGGGCGCGCGGGCTGTGGCCGGACTCCTGCCAGTCCCAGTTGATCTCGTCCATCTCGCTCAGGGCCCGGAAGTCCGGGATCGGGGCCGGATCGTCCAGGGGCAGCAGCAGCTGCTCGGGGCGGTCCTTCCGGCTGATGGCGTGCACCGCCCACAGGGCCTTGCGGCGATCGGGCTCGAGGGCGGCCAGGGCGCCGGCACGGGCCAGGGCGGCCAGGTCGTCGGCGGGCACGCGGGCGCGGCGGGCGAGGTCGGCGATGTTGCGGTAGGGGGAAACGCGCTGGGCGGCGACGATTCTTTCGGCGGCATCGTGGCGGAGGCCCTTCACGTAGCGCAGGCCCATTCTGAGGGGGAGTGGGGCCTGGGCGTTGGCGGGGGCGCCGGTGAGCGCTCCCCGCTTCGCCCGAAGGGCTCGCTCGGGCCTAGGGCCCGAGTCGCTCCCACC
>JAGRNP010000184.1 GCA_020440705.1 bacterium
CTCCGAAAGGCAGAAGTCGCCGCAAGTCCCCCGGGACCGCCGGCGACCTCCGCGGAAACGCCCTGCCGAAACCGCCCCGACCCTGACCTGCCGGAAGATGAACGCTGCGTCGGCTCGGCGGGGGAATGACGGCTTCGCTGGCGCCGTTCGCGGCGGGCGTGGGGCGTCCGAGCGGCGCGGAGCCACGGAGGGCGGAGCGCCGCGAGGCCGAGGCTCATCGCGGCAGGAAGCCGCGATGGGCCGCCCCCGCGTCCGGCGCGAACGGCGACAGCGATGACCCGGGATTCATCGGCGAGGAGATTGAGCGGGCCAGGCTGGCGGCGCACACGTCGAAGGGAACGTACCGCTGCTACTTTCCAGTCCTGACGGAGTTAGTGCTCCGGCGTCACGCCGGGCCTGGCCCATCAAGCCGCGGGCAGGTGCGCTCAGGCGAGCGGACGCTGCGGCGAAAAGGTGGGGGGCTTCCCGGCGGAAGCCCCCCCCATGTTGGTGGAGATGAGCGGGATCGAACCGCTGACCTCTTCGTTGCGAACGAAGCGCTCTCCCAACTGAGCTACACCCCCAACATGTCTATTGAGTTTTTCCAACTCGATCTTCTGGCGGAGAGGCAGGGATTCGAACCCTGGGAACATCGAAATGCTCAACGGTTTTCGAGACCGCCCCGTTCAACCACTCCGGCACCTCTCCGCAATATATTCGATTGTCCCAGGCAATGCCAGCGCGGCGTCAGGCGCCGCGGCCGGGTCCGGTCTGGCGGAGAGGGTGGGATTCGAACCCACGGTACATTGCTGCACACCCGCTTTCCAGGCGAGCCGATTCAGCCACTCTCGCACCTCTCCACCGGAATCGGTGGGGCAATATAGCACCCGATCCCGGCAAAATCAACGCCACCCGGACGGAAAATCCGGCGCCGTCAGCGGTTGCGGCGTTCCCCGAAGAAGTCGCTCAAGAGGCCCGCGCACTCCTCGCCCAGGATGCCCCCCACCACCGAAACCCGGTGGTTGTAGGGGTTGCCGTCCAGGAGCCGGGCCGTGCTCACGACGCCCCCCGCTCGCGGATCCGTGGCCCCGAAGACCACCTGCCCCACCCGCGACAGCAGGATCGCGCCGCTGCACATGGTGCAGGGTTCGAGCGTCACGTAGAGGGTCGCGTCGTCGAGGCGCCAGCTCTCCCCCTCGCCGGCCGCCGCCCCGATGGCCATGATCTCGGCGTGGGCCGTGGGGTCCTGCAGCGTCTCGACCCGGTTGCGCCCGCGGCCGATGATCCTCCCGTCCCGGACCACCACCGCACCGACGGGCACCTCGCCCTCGTCGGCGGCGGCCTGGGCCTCCTTCAGCGCCTCGTGCAGCCAACGTTCGTGCTTGGCGAAGTCGGCGAAGATTCCACCATTCATCTCACGTCACCCTCGACCACCTGGAGGTTGCCGGCCAGATCGCGCACCTCCAGTCGCACCCGCCACGGCACGACGCCCGTCGGGGCCCCGTCCCGCGGCCAGGCCACCTCGGCCGCGAACTTCTCGTCGGGAGAGTCGCAGATCCGGTCGACCGGATCCAGTCTTTCCACGCTGCCGTCGGGCAGGAAGATGCGCGCCCCGCCGAGGACGTGCCCCGCGTCGCGGGCGCGGCAGCGGACCCGGAAACCGGTCGGGATCGCCTCCAGGCGGAAGTCGGTGATCTCGGGCGCGGTGTTGTCCACGCGGATCGGCCCCAGGATGCGGCTCGCGCCGAGGGTCCGGCCCGCCGGATTGTCCCGCTCGTCGCTGGCGGTCAGGCGCACTTCGTAGACGCCGTCGGCCACCTCCGTGGTGTCCCAGCTGAGCAGGGTCTCGCGGGTCTCGAAGCGGTCGGGGCGGCTGGTCGGCAGGGGCCGCCAGGCGTCCCCGCCCTGCCGCCGGTAGGCCAGGCGATAGGTGAGCCGGTCGCCGTTGGGGTCGCTGCCCTGCCAGGTGAAGATCCGCACCGGACGGCCGAGGCCGCCGCGCACCGGACCGGGCCAGTCGTCCTCGGCCGCGCCGCGGCTGAACTCGGCCTGCAGCCCGCTGCGGAAGCGCTGGGTCACGTTGTCCGAGCCGCTGATCATGCCCCCGAGGGTGATGTCCTGCAGCTGTTCGAGCTGGAAATCGGCGATGACCGGGGGCAGGTTGTCCTGCCACGCGCTCACCGCCACCGACGTGACCCGCGCCCCGGTGGCCTTGCGGCCGGCCGGGAACGCGACCCGCCACTGCAGGAACCGGGTGGGCGGCAGATCGATGGCGTGGTCGGCGTCGGTCCAGGCGTCCGACCAGGCCGTCCAGGTCTCATCGGGCACCGAGCGGTTGCCGCCGCGCACCGACCAGCGCAGGCCGGCCTGCGGGGCGTCGCCCTGCCAGCCGAGGCGGCCCCACTGCACGGGCCGGCCGCCGTCCAGGGGCGGGCTCGTGGCCTGGCGCGGCAGGTGCCCGTTGTCGCCCAGCACCACCACGGCGCCCGGATGGGCCTGGCACGCCGCCAGGGGCTCGCCTCCGTCCGGATCGACCAGGATCTGCAGCACGTCGCCGCCCTCCCAACGCGCCAGCACGTGCTGGCTGCGGGGCGGAATCAGGCGCTGCAGGGTGGCGTGGGATTCGTCGTCGCCGAGGGGCCCGCCCGCGAGCCAGCCCCAGCGTTCGCTCCAGGCGGCGGTGAGCAGTTCGTCCGGACCGCTCCACCACGTCTCGACGCGGTCGTCCTCGCCGATGCGGTACAGGGCGGCCGCCGGCGTCTCGGGTGTGGGCTCGCCGCCGAGCAGGGCCAGCAGCGCCGGCGGCGGCGAAGGCGCGACGCCCCCCGGGCGCCCGGCCGCCTCGTCCAGATCGTCGGCCGTGCGCAGGGCCAGCAGGAACACGGCCCCCTCGGGCCCGATGATGAACTGCCGGGCCTCGTCCTGCGCGGTCTCGTGGACCAGGCGCGACTGCCCCTTCGCATCCACGCGGAAGACGAGCCCCGGTCCCTGGGTGGCGACCAGGACGCCGCCGTCGGGCCGCGCCAGCACGTCCAGCGCGTTCTGCGCGTCGAACCCGGCCACCCGCCCGAAGGCATCGTCGGCCGGCCCGTAGCGATAGAGGGCGGCCGGACTGCCGGCCGCGATCCACACCCGCCCGTCGGCGCCGGCGCTGAGGGCCCACACGTAGCCCTCGGCCACGGTGCCCACCACGCGGGCCGCACCGTCGCGCCCGACGCGGAACAGATACCCCTCCGGCCCACAGCCGGCCAGGAGGTCACCGCCGGGCAGGCGCAGCAGGGCGAAGATCTCGGTGCCCTCGAGCCGGGCATGCACTCGGCCCTTCCCCTGCGCGTCCAAGTGATGGATCTCGCCGCCGTGGCCGGTGCCCGTGAAGTAGCCGCCGTCGCCGTCGGGGACGGCCGTCCAGCACACCTCCGGTCCGTCGGGGCCGAGCGGCCGGGCGGTCATGCCGGCCACCAGATGACCGGCATCGTCGAGGGTCGCCCCCTCGAGTTCGAGCTCGTCCATGGCCCGGTCGGCGGGCCAGTCCCAGAACACCGGGCCGGC
Organism: bacterium; assembly: GCA_020440705.1. Taxonomy (NCBI): domain Bacteria; species bacterium. Next base: position 3,529 of record JAGRNP010000184.1, read on the forward strand.
CGCCAGCGTCGGACCTCCGGCCAGCAGCAGCAGGCCCAGCACACCCGCCACCACGGCGGAACCTTCGCGCAGCTTCCTCGAATTCATCGACCATCCCTTCCTGATCGCCATGGCGGCGGGGTGTCCCGCGCCGCGGGTCACGGCCGTCTCTCCTCGCCCACCGGGGCCGGTGTGGCCTTGATCTCCAGATGCCGGACCGCGTGCCCGACCACCAGGTGCTCGAGCCGACGATCCATGCGCAGGACGTAGTCGGCCAGGCTGCGCTGCACGCCGAGGTTCCCGGCCTGCACCGTCTCGGCGATGCTCTCGGGCAGGTTGGCCAATTCGCGACCCTCCACCACCAGCGACGTGCCCGGCGCCAGGATGGCCAGGGCCAGCACGTCGCCCGACCGCTCGGTGCGCAGCAGCTCGATCATGCCCGGCAGGTTCGTGGGCTGGAAACGCCCCGGCGCCCGCTGGGCCTCGAGCCCGAACAGGTCGGCCGCGCTGGCGGCCACGACCCGGTAGGGTCCCGGTGCCAGATGGCGCGGCAGGACCACGTGGAACTCCTCGACGTCCGGCCCGCCGTCGCGCACGTCGAGCTCGACGGCGAAGGTCACCTCGTCGCCCGCACGGGCGACGGTGCGCGGCCCGGCCAGGCCGCTGACGCGCGCCGTGCGCAGGGGCCGGCGCACCTCCCACGTCGCCTCGACCGCGGTGAGCCGCAGGGGCGCATGGGCGTTGTTCAGCAGGGCCGTCAACGGCCCCATGATCTCCCGCGCCACGCCCGCCGCCCCCCCCGGTCCGGCCGTGACCCCGCGCAGTTCCAGGGGCCGGGCCGCGAGTCCGGCCTCGCCCTCCCAGGTGGTCCGCACGGTGTAGGCCAGGTTCTGCAGGCTGGCGTCGTCGCCCGCCACGAGCAGGGAGTTGTAGACCGCCCAGAACACGAGCGTCGGCGTGAGCAGCGGATCGTCGGCCACCGCGAACTCGTGGACCGCGCCGCCGGCGCCCCCCACCTGCACCCGGACCGGGATCAGCGCCGGCACCGGACCGAGGCGCCCGGCCAGTCCGGCCCGCTGGTCGTGGTGCACCGCTCCGACCAGCGCGCCCACGCTGCCCATCTTGAAGCTCATCTCCCGGCTCGGCAGGATGGTCTGGATCTCGGCCGTGGCCAGGGGCAGGTTCACCGGCCCCCGCTGCATGAAGGGGTGTCCCATCATGAGCACCCGGTCGCCGTCCACCCAGGTGACGGTGCCGATGGCGCCCAGCGACGCGTCGCCCGTCACCAGCGGCACGGCGCACGCCCCACCGGGCACCAGCGCGCCGGACCGCACCGCCGTCCCGGCGCCCGCCGCCCCCATCGGGTGCAGCAGCCAACCCGTCGCGTTCGGATCGAAGCCCGGTTGGGCTCCAGCCAGGTCGGTGGCCAGACGCCGCCACATGCCCGCGGCGTCGGGCCAGTCGCCCCGCGCGGCCGGGGCCCCGCCGTCCGGAGCGGGCACCGCAGCGGTGTCGGTCTCCAGATCGCGGGCCAGTTCCCGATCGACCCCGACCGGCACCAGCCCGGCCAGCTCGTCGACGCCGCCGCCGGTGCCGAGGGCCGCCTCGCGCCAGTCCGTCGCCGGACGGGTCGCGGGCAGGGCCAGCATCTCCGCCGCCGGCGTTACCCCCGCGATGGGCCGCAGCGAACCGCTCCAGCCGAAGGCCAGGGCCCCGGC
>JAGRNP010000185.1 GCA_020440705.1 bacterium
CGATGGCCTGCGGGGCGTCGACCACGAGCAGCTCGCCCGTGCCGCTGATCGCCTCGCCGCGACCCATGAGGGCCACGTTGGCGTCGAGCCTGGCGCCCGGATTGATCACGAACGGCAGGCCGGACTGGGCCGCGAGCAACTCGCCGGCCTCGACCGCACCCACGAGCCGGTCGGCCCGCACGTGCAGGCCCTTCAGGCCGGCACCATTCACGAGGTGCAGGGCCCAGCGGCCGTCCTCGCGCTGCACCCAGGCCAGGTCGATGACCTCGGAGACGGGCGTCGCGCCCTTGGTCGGCGTCACGACGCCGAAGTTCAGGGCGAAGATCATCAGATCCTCGAAGTCGATGACGTTGTCGGTCTCCGGGATGCCGGTGCCGCTCCAGTCGTCGGTCGGGCCGACGTCGGTCTCGGCGTTGTAGCCGGGATCGCCCGGCGAGGTGGTGAAGGCCGCACCGAGGGTGGTGATGTCGTCGATGTCGACCTCGCCGTCGACCGGGGCGTAGACGTCGCCCAGCCAGTAGTTGGTGGCGCGGTCGTTGCCGTCGGCGGCGGCCAGCGAGCCGTTCAGCGCCGCGTCGACGGCGAACACCTCGTAGTAGTACACGCCGCGGTCGGTCTCGTCCGGCCAGACGTCGGTGTAGGTGGTGGTGCCGACGGCGACGGCGCCGGCGTACTCCCACTCGGCGCTGGCCATGGCGACGGCCCGGCTCGACGGCCGCGTCGGGATGGTGTTGCCCGGCAGGTCGTCGTACTCGGGGTAGGCCGAGGTGCCGACGGTCGTGTCGTACCACAGGCCGCGGTACACCTCGTAGGTGATGGTGTCGGTGCCGTCGTGGGTCCAGCTCACCTGCACCTTGTTGTGGCCCGGGGCCGCGGCGATGTCGCTGACGGCATCCGGCGCGGTGCAGTCGACGAGGAAGTCGAGCCCGTTCTGGGTCACGAAGATGGGCACGTTCTGGGGGTCGCGCATGCGGTAGCTGAGCACCGCGACCGACACGGCGCCCTCGGCGAGGGCCGTCAGGTTGTCGATGTAGAACAGCTCGGCGTCGGCGAGCAGGCCCGGATCGGCGCCGAACCGGGTCGAGTTCACCGTGAAGGTGCCGTCGAGGTTGGCATCGACGCGGAAGTAGTCCATGGGCGCGACCTGGACGAAGTCGGCTGGTACCACGGGCACGCTCACCGGGCCCGTGATCTCGATCACGAACTCGTAGCCGTAGAGGCCGGGCGTGCCCGCCGAACGGTCGTAGCTGAACGAAACGTCGCCCACGGCGCCGCACGCCGACGGGTCGTAGAAGGTGCTGGTGATGTCGACGCTGGCGGCGCTCGCCGCGTAGGCCAGGGCGAGGCCCATGCCGCACTCGGCGCCGATCTCCGGATAGTGGTCCAGGCTGCTGTAGACGAAGCCGCCGCTCGCGTCCTGGGTCGCGGCAAGCCACGTGCCGGCGGCATAGGCCGCGGTCTCGTAGCCGGACAGGTAGGTGGTCAGGGCCCGCACGGCGTAGCCCGTCGTCTGCCAATCGCGGGTGTTCACGTCGGTCGGCGTACCATACTGGTCGCCGAAGGCGCCGTCGGAATACTGGCAGGCCAGCAGCGCAGTCTCCAGGGCCGGAAGTTCGGTGAGGTGCGTGCCCGTCGACACGAACGACTGGATGATCCCGGACACGCCGAGGGCGTACCACCAGAAGTCCTTGTTCGTGTAGGTGGGATCGTAGCCCTGACTCGCGCCGAAGACGTCGAAGTAGCCGGGGCTGGCGTTGAAGCTGTCCTGCCAGACGACCTCGGCCATGGCGGCCGCGTCGGCGTCGTAGCCGTTGCCGGGGAAGGCGTCGTCGAGCATGGCCACGGCCTCGACGTAGGCGCCGGTGTCCCACGCGATGATGCCGTTGTCGTAGCCCTGGCTGTGGCGGCTGTCGCGCAGGAGGGCAGCGAAGGCGGCCGCGCCCACGCCGGGGTTCACGGTCGTCTTGTAGATCCAGATCGCCTCGGCCCCGGCCTGGTAGGTGGCGGGCGTCGCGACGCCCGGCAGCGCGGCGAAGCGCAGCAGGAAGGCCATGTCGTTGGCGTAGCGCAGGCTCGTCGGACCGACGGCCACGATGTGGTCGGCCAGGTCCTGCAGGGCCGTGAACAGGGCGGCGTCGCCGTTCAGTTCGTACACATCGATCATCGAGTTGCCGATGACGCCGTAGAGGTTCAGCGAACTCGCCGTCGCCGAATGCTCGAAGGGCTGCAGCACCCAATCCCAGCCCGCATCGTCCGGATCGGTGTCCGCCGCGCCGTTGCCGGCGTTGTCCTCGGTGACGTCGGCCTGCATGTAGCGGATGTAGTTGCCGGCGGCGTCGGCCGCGGCCAGAAGGTCGGTCGGATCACCGAAGGCCTTGTCGAGCACCGCCGGGACCTCGAATCGGTCGCCCCGCGGCGGCATTTCCGGCGTGGCGGCCGGCCCCGCGGCGAACGCCGCACCGGCCAGGCTCAGGACGATGACGACACACATCAAGCGAGTGGTAAGCATGCTGCCCTCCCAGGTAGAGAATCGATGTTCGAGAACATCTCGTTTGCCGGTACGCCGAGTCGGAAACGGTGCGTGGCCGGTGGTGCAAACGGACTGGGCGATGTGGGCGAGTCCCGTGCCCGGACCCTTGCGGGCCGGACGCGTCTTGGGCGAGGGAATGGTCGGAGAAGCTCCGGCGGAACGCGGAGCGGACGACCCGTGGGCGAGGTCAGAGGGGCGAGGGCGAAAGCATTGCAGATCTGCGGGGGTTTTTCAAGAGAGAACGTTATCGCAAAAACAGTTTGCGCTTCGAGATGAAATTTATCCGATTATTTCTCAAGATCATATAGGGGCGCAAAATACCCACGAAAACGGGCCGGACCCAGGGGCCCGCAACAGCCGACCGGAAACGCGCTTCACTCGGCCTCGCGCGCCCCGATCAGGCCGCAGGCGTCGGTCTCGCGGTTCTCCGGCAGGCAGGGCGACGCCGCGCCGGGCCGCCAGTCCACGGTGTCCACGAACTGCGGATCGACGTCCAGATTGCCGCCCAGATCGACCGACTGGAAGGGCAGGTTCTCGCCACCGGCGTGGCCGAAGACGAGGCTGCAGCCCAGCTCGATCCACGCTGCGCCGACCCCGGTGAACGCCGGCGCGCCGACGTTGAAGGCGATGACGGTGCGCTCGACCCGCGGGATCGAGCCGTCGTAGACGTAGAGGCCCGAGCCCCGGTTGATGGAGCGGTTGCGGGCGATGGTGCAGCCGATGATGGCCGAGGGCTGCGGCCCGTCGGGCGCCGGGTCGTAGGGCCACAGGCGCGACATCGTCACGCCGCCGCCGCTCGAACCGCCGTCGTTGTCGACGATGAGGCAGTCCTCGAGGGTGAAGGTGCAGTGGAAGGCGTACAGGCCGCCGGCCACGCGCCCCGTGTTGCCGCGGATCTCGCAGTTGCGCACGGTGATGTGCGGCGCGCTGTTCACCAGCAGGACGCCGCCGCCGTACTCGGCCTCGTTGTCGGTGATGAGGCAGTTCTCGAGAATGGCGTCGCCCTGGCCGCCGATCCACACGCCGCCGCCCTCGATGGCCTCGTTGCCCGTGATGATGCAGTTGCGGATGATCGAGTCGCTCAGGTGCAGGTAGATGCCGCCGCCGCCCCAGCCGCCGCCCTCGGTGTTCACCGGCACGCCGGTGGCGTTGCCGTTGGTGAGGGTGAAGCCGTCGATGGTCACCCCCGCGTAGTCGACGATCTCGCCGTTCTCGCTGAACGAACCCCCCGTGACCGACCAGCACCCGCCCTGCCGCTCGGCGTCGATGATGGTCGCCTCGGCGCCGGCCATGCTGCGGATCTCGAAGCCGTCCTGATCGCGCGCCACGTTGATCAGGCCCTTCAGCGAGTCGCCGGTGGCCTGGTTGGTCCAGGTGTAGCGCCCCGGCCCGACCAGCACCAGATCGCCCGCGGTGGCGTGGCGGATGGCCGCCTCGATGGTGGGGTAGTCGCCGCTGCGGTCGACGAAGACGCGGATCACGCGCAGGTCGCGCGCCTCGGCCACGCAGACGTTCGACAGGTCCGAGGCCTGTTCCTCGTCGTCGCGCGCCACCACGGCGCAGTAGTAGGTCGTGCCCGCGGCGAGTCCGGTGAGCGTGATGCCCAGCACGCCGGGCGCCTCGGCCACCGGCGCCGGCTCGCCCGCAACGAGGGTCGCCGCGGCGAAGTTTTCGGCGTCGAGCGGCGTCGTGGACCAGCGCACCTCGTACGAGGCGGCCGTGCCGGTCTCGAGGTCGTCGCCGGTGGCGCTCCAGCCCAGGGTGAGGGAGGTCTCGGTCGCGCTCCACACCGCCAGGTCGGTGATGGCCGCGGGCGCGAAGGGGTCGTGGTCGGCGGCGGCCACGCCGAGGGCCGCCGGCGCCGGGGCCGACCAGGTGCGCCCGTCGGTGCTCGCGCTCAGGCGGAAGGCGTAGGCCTGGCCGGCCTGCAGCCCCCCCACCACGTGGGTGTGGGTGCCGCCGCTCGCGGCGTCGGCGGTCGGCGCCGGCAGGGGCGTCCAGGCATCCCAGGCGGTGGCGCGGTCGGCGGCCGCCACCTGCCGCAGGTCGTAGCGGATGTCGCCGCCCGCCTTGGCCAGGGCCGCGGGCACGGTCCAGGCCAGGGTCACGGTGGTGTCGCTGCCGGCGATCACGCGCAGGTCGGAGATGGTCGCGAGTTCGACGGTCGGTCCCGGACCGCCGCCGCCGTCCCCGTCGCCGCTCGAGCAGGCGGCCAGGGCGAGGAGCAGGCAAACGGACGCGACGAGGAAGAGCGGGTGGCTGGCACGCATGGGCGAACTCCGCGGTCAGGGGCAGCGTCGGTCGGGGTCCCCTGAGGATACGACGCGAGGCAGGACAAAGCAATCCGGTGGGAGATCGCCCTTCTCCCACCGGATCGCCGCGAGCGGGACCCTCAGGGGAGTCGCCGGTAGGCGGCGATGGCCCGCTCGATGTCGGCGCGCGACGGCTTGGTGCGCACGGAGATGTAGCCCTCGAGGTTGCGGCCGCGGTAGCAGGGGAAGACCATGGCCCGCACCCAGTACACGCGCCCGTGGGCCCCCCGGTTCAGCACGAAGCCCTGCCACATCTTGCCCGACCTGATGGTCGCCCACAGGTCGGCGAAGGCGGTCTTCGGCATGTCCGG
>JAGRNP010000186.1 GCA_020440705.1 bacterium
CGAACGTGAGCAACCTGACCAATCCCGAGTTGATCATGGTGCTCTCGGGCGGCAAGACGATCGTCTACTTCGCCATGATCTGCATCTTCGCCCTCGCCCTCGGCGTGGGGGTGGCCCTGCTCATGGACAACATGGACCACCGCGTCTATGCCCCGCGGGACGTGGAGGAGCACCTGCAGCTGCCCGTCTTCGCCAGCGTGACCAAGGGCGATTGATGTGGACGGTGGCAAGGGGCAGTTCCTTCCCGCCTCGCTCTTGCGCGATCCGCGGTTCGCGGCGCGGGGCGCGTCCGTAGCCCTGCACGTACTCGTCTTCCTCTTCTGCCTGGCCGCGAGCTGGTTCGTCTGGCGCCGCATGGGGCTCGAGATGTTCATGCTGGCCGTCTCGGGCGTATTCCTGGCCCTGGCCTACGCGGTGGTGTCGTTCCGGTCGCTGTTCTTCCCGTTCGTCGTCTGGGTGCTCTCGACCGGGGGGTTCCGCTACCTGTTCTCGATCCAGACGCCGCTCCTGCCCGACCTCTTCCTCGACCGCATGATGCTGGTCTGGCTCGGCCTCGTGTTCTTCGTCTGGGTCTTCGCGACGCGGCAGAAGCTGCGCCCGCCCTATCTCCTGGACATCCTGGTCTTTTCGCACGGCCTCTACATCCTGATCCGGGTCTTCATCGACGACATGGAGTTCGCGAATCCGTGGACCCGCAGCATCCTGATGCCGTACGCGGCGTACTTCTTCGCCAAGAACATCGTGACGGACGGGGCGCGGGTGCGGAAGCTGCTGTGGGTGCTGCTCGCGCTCCTGGTGTACTACGAGGTGACGGCGGTGGCCGAGAAGCTCGAACTGCACGCCCTGATCTATCCCAAGCTGATCATCACCGAGGCCACCCAGTTCCGGGGCCGGTCGGTGGGCCCGTTCCTGCAGGCCCCGCTCTTCGGAACCATCATCGGCATACTCCTGCCCCTGCACCTCTATTTCGTGGCGACGGTGCGCAACTCCCTGGGGCGGGCCCTGATCCTGGCCAGTTTCGGGCTCGGGATCGCCGGGCTGTATTTCACCTACACGCGGGGGTCGTGGCTGGCGGGCGTCGCGGCCCTGGGTGTCGCCGCGGTGCTGAATCGCCGGCACTACCTCAAGGTCCTGGTGCCCGCCCTCGTGGTCGCCCCCATCCTCGCCATCGGGTTCCTCGGCGCCGGACAGGACCAGTTCCTGAAGGAGCGGGTCGAGAACGAGAACACGCTGGGGTCCCGCGTCGCCACGGCCATCACCGCATTGAAGGTGTGGCGGGACAACCCGATCCTCGGCGTCGGCTTCTTCCAGTACCGCGTGGCCCGGGAAGCCTACATCGAGCCGATCTCGTTTCCCGGTCTCGGCACGATCCGCTTCATCCAGTTCCGGCACAACAACATCCATGACATCTACCTGGGGCCGTTGGCGGAGGACGGGCTGCTGGGCATGTCGATGCAGGTCGGCATCTACGTGATCATCTTCCGGACCTTCCGCCGCAAGTACCGCTGGCGGAACCGCGGCGACCCCTTCGCGACCTACGTTTTGCCGATCTTCGCCGGCGTCTTCGTCGGCTACCTGGTCGGGGGTCTGGCGATCGACTACCGCTTCTTCTCGTTCGTGGGGACGTTGTTCTATATGAGCGCGGGCATCCAGGAGGGGTACCAAGCACCGGAGAACACGCATGTATCTTGAGCACTTCGACCTGAACGTGATGCCCTTCGGCCTTTCGCCGAAGCTCGACTTCCTCTACCGTTCGGCGGCCTTCGAGGAGAGCATGGCGCACCTCGTCTACGGCCTGGACAACAGCGAAGCCATCGTGGTCGTCACGGGCGCCATCGGTACGGGCAAGACCATGGCGCTCCAGAGTTTCCTGACCCATCTGGGGGAGCGGTTCGCGTTCGCCCTCATCACCAACACCCAGGTCACCACCGTCGAGCTCCTCAAGCTCATCCTCGAGGACCTCGGCGTCCGGGTCGAGCCGGGTCTCGACAAGTCCGACCTGCTGATCCGGTTCAAGGAAGTGCTGCTGGCGAACAGCCGCGACGGACGCAAGGTCCTCGTCGTGGTGGACGAAGCCCAGAACCTCGCCCGCGACGTGCTGGAGGAGATTCGCCTGCTGACCAATCTCGGCCAGGGCGAAAGCCAGCCGGTGCAGATCATCCTGCTGGGGCAGCCGGAACTGGAGGAGATGCTCCGGCGCGAGGACCTGGCCCAGCTCAGGCAGCGCATCCGCGTCCACTATCGCTTCGAGCCCCTTTCGCGCGCGGAGGTCGGCGAGTACATCGACCACCGCATGAGCGTGGCCGGCTGCGAGGAATCGGTCTTCGAAGCGAAGGCCATCGACCGGATCTTCGCCATCAGCGGCGGCGTGCCGCGCGTCGTCAACACGCTGGCCGGCGAGGGTCTGCTGTCGGCCTTCGTCGCCGGGCGCAAACGGGTCCGGCCGGAAGACATCGAGATGAAGGAAGACGGACTGGCCGTGCCGGAGCACCGCAGCGACCTGCCGCCCGCGCCGCGTCCGGCGCCGGCCCCGGTTCCCCGCGCGAAGCCGGCGCCGGAACCCGCTCCCGTACCGGAATCGCGGCCGGCCGAACGGCCGCGCCGCGAAGCGCCGCCGGTCATGGCCGTGCGCTCGGACCGGCACCGGGAGGGTGGTCGTCGCGGGCTGGGCTGGCTCGTGGCGGTGGTGTTGGTGGTCGCGGCCGCGGCTGCGTGGTACCTGGGTTGGCTCGACGGCGTCCGCGAGCTGGTTTCCCGTCCGTCGGCCGAACCGGCGGCGACCGCCGTCCGGACCGATGCGTCGCCGTCTGCCGTGGCTCCGGCGGCGACCGAAGACGCCCGCACCGCCGACCAGGGCGAGGTGGCCACGTCCGTGACCGCGGTGCCGGCGGCGGAGACTTCCGCGACCGCGTCCGGTCCGTCAGCCGGGGTGCCCGCATCTGCCGGCGCCCAACCGGTGGCGGCCGTGACGCCGCCGTCCCCCGAGGGCTTCTTCATCCACATCAGTTCGTTCCGTACCCTCGAACGGGCCGAAACCCAGGTGCGCCGGATCGAATCCCGCGAGCTGCCGGCGCTGACGCGCACCGAGGACGTGCGGGGAACGACCTGGTTCCGCGTCTACATCGGCCCGTACGCCGACCGGGAGGCCGCCCGTCAGCGGGCCAACGAACTGAAGGATGCCGGCCGGATCTCCTACTACCAGATCGTGCGGCTCGGGCCGGTCGGGACCTGAGCCCATGTCCTCCGGCCGCCGCATCGCCCAGTTCGTCGAGTCGCTCGCGGCCGGCGGCGCCGAGAAGCTCGCCGTCGACATCGCGAACGCCCTGGCCATGCGCGGCCATGAGACCCACCTCATCGTCCTCGACGGCGACGGGCCCTTCCGGGACCGCGTCGCGGGCGATGTCCGATTCCACGATCTGCAGCGACCGCGCCCGACCGGTGCGGCGCCGGCGCGGCTGCTCGATTTCCTGGGCACGTCCCGCCGGCTGAATGCCTTGCTCCGCCGGGAGCGGGTCGAGGTCGTGCAGACCCATCTGCCCAAAGCGAATTTCCTCGGTCTGGCGGCGGCCCTGGGCCATGCCGGCCGGGTCCATCCGACGGTGCACAACACGCGCGAGTTCGACTACGGGGATGATTCCGGGCCCCTGCGGACCCGCCTGCGCAAGGCGGCGTACCGGATGATGCTCGGCCGGTGCGGCACGATGATCGCCGTCTCGGCCGCGGTCCGGAGCGGCATGGTCGCGGAGCTGGGCGTCGGGCCTGCCCTCGCGGACCGGATCACGGTGGTCGACAACGGTGTGCCGGTGCCGGAGCCCACCACGCCCGACCGGCGCGCCGCCGCGCGACGCGAGCGCGGTCTCGGTCCCGATGAGTTCGTTCTCGCCGGAGTCGGGCGGCTGACCCGCCAGAAGGATTTCGCGTCGCTGATCGAGGCCCTCGCGGGCGTAGCCGACATGCTGCCGCCGTGGCGCTGCGTGATCGCGGGGGAGGGGGAACTGCGGAGCGACCTGGAGGCGGCCGTCGCGGCCGCCGGACTCGCGGACCGGGTCGCGCTGCCCGGCATCGACCGCGACGTCGCCGGACTCCAGCGGGCGGCGGACGTGTTCTGCCTGCCGTCGCTCTACGAGGGATTGCCCCTGGCCCTGATGGAGGCCATGGCCGCGGGCCTGCCGGTCTGCGCCTACGACATCGACGGGACGCGCGAACTCGTGGCCGACGGGGTGGAGGGCCTGCTCGCTCCGCCCCGCGACGCCCGGACCTTCGGGGAGAACCTCGTGCGCCTGGCCGGTTCCCCGGATCTGCGCGTGCGCCTGGGGCGGGCCGCCCGGGAGCGCATCCTCGCCCACCATGATTTCCGGCAGGTCGTCGACAAGCTGGAGGAGGTCCTCGTCCGTGACCGGTAGTCTTCCCCTATCCGGCGAACCCGCCCACGTCGTGCACGTCATCGGCGCCCTGAACACCGGGGGCGCGGAGAAGATGCTGCTGAACTTCCTCGGAGCCGTCGACCGGGCACGGTATCGGCACACGATCGTCTGCCTGACGGCGCGGGGGGACATGGCTGCCGAGGCGGAGGCGATGGGCGTGCCGGTCGTTCTCTTCCCGGTCCGGATGCGACGCCTGCCGCTCGACGTGGCGCGTTTCGCGGACTGGATGCGCCGCGAAGACGTCCGGATCGTCCACTCGCACATGTACTTCGCCTCGTTCTGGTCGCGCCTGGCCGCCCTCCGGGCAGGGGTCCCGGTGCTGATCACGACCGAACACGGCAAGGAGCCCTGGAAGACCTGGTGGCAGTCGCGGATCGACCGGTTCCTCAGTCGGCGCACGCATCACCACATCGCGGTTTCGGACGATATTCGGAATATCCGCATCGAGCGTGACGGGATAGATCCAGCCAGAATTACCCTGATTCCCAATGGAGTGCCTATCCCAAACCTCAAAGGCGCGGAGCAACTTCGCGCTGAACTGAGGACCGAACTAGGATTGGCGTCGGACGAGAAAGTGATCGGTTCAGTCGGCCGGGTGATTCATGCCAAAGCCTACCCCGATCTCCTCGCTGCATTCGTCCTCGCCCGTCGACTAGTGCCGGGGTTGCGGTGGCTGCAAATTGGGGACGGCCCGGACTTGGCGGATCT